>JASLXG010000007.1 GCA_030740435.1 Alphaproteobacteria bacterium
TTCCAGTTCTCGAAACGTTAGGGGGACCGGGAAACAGCCAGCAAAAAGGGTCGCCGCGGCGGCCCTTTTTTTTTACTCTATGCCTAGCCCGCATTACCCGACCCCAACCCGTGAGGTTGATCATGTCCACCGCCAAACGCCTATTCATCTGCGGTATCGCCACCGAATCCCACGGCTTCAACAAAAAGCCGACGATCCTCGAGGACTTCACCGAACGTGGGCTTTTCTTTACCCACGAACACGAAGACCTCAGCCGCTTTCGTGAGGGCGACAACTATATCGGCGGGTATCTGGACGTGGCGGAGAGGGAAGGTTGGGAACTGGTAACCGGTGTCGCCGGCTTCGCCTACCCGGCCGGCCCGGTCGACGAGGCGACTTTCGAACACCTCAGGGGCCGGATCGAGAAACAACTTCGCGCCGAGGGCCCCTTCGACGGCATCTTGATGCCCATGCACGGCGGCATGGCCTGCGAACATCTGGACGACCCCGAGGGCGACCTGGTGGCCCGCATCCGCGAGATCGTCGGTAGCCAGGTGCCGATCGGCGTCACCCTCGATCTCCATTCCAACCTTTCGCCCCAGTTCGTCCGCGATTGCGACATCATTTGCGGCTTCCATACCGCCCCCCACATCGATGTGCGCAACACCTCGTTCCGCGTCGCCTCGCTCATGGCGCGGACCTTGCGGGGCGAGATAAAGCCCGAGTGCCACTCGATCCACCCGCCCCTGGTGACCGGCATCGACCACGGCCGCAGCACCGTGCCCCACGCCCCGCTTTTCGCCATGCTGGACCGGGCAAAGGAAATACAGGCTGATGATCCCCAGCTTCTGGACGCCAGCTTCATGGCCAGTTTTCCTTTCGCTGACCAACCCTGGACCGGCCCCTCGGCCGTGCTGGTGATGGATGGGCCGTCCGACAAGGTGAATGATTATCTGGATGAATTCGGGGCCGAGATCTGGCGCACCCGCGACGTCTTGACCATCACCATCGTCTCCATCGACGAGGCCCTGGACGTGGTGGATCGCACCTCGAACGAGCCCAAGCCCTTCCTGCTGGGGGATTTCAGCGACTGCCCCTATGCCGGTGCCTACGGCGACACCACGGCCTTTTTGGCCGCCATGATCGAACGCCAGGTCCCCAACGCCGTGTTCGCCCCCGTGTTCGATATCGAAACGGTCGAGCAAGTCCACGCGGCCGGTGTCGGCGCCGAGATCGACGTAGCGCTTGGCGGCAAGTCTGATCCCAGCATGGGTGGCGGGCCGCTCGAGGCCCGGGCCAAGGTGTTGGCTTTGTCGGACGGCAAGTTCATGCACAAGGGGCCCTTCCACCAGGGCCAGCCAGGTACGCTGGGCAAGAGCGCCATGCTGGATATCGGCGGTATCAACGTCATCGTTTGCTCGCTGCCCACCCAGATCCACGACCGCGAGCAACTGCGCCTCTTTGGCCTCGAGCCCGAAAGCATGAACCTGATCGTCAGCAAGGCCTTCAACCACATGCGGGCGGATTTGGAACCGATTAGCCGCGGTTTGCTTTATCCGGACGCCGGCGGCATCTTCAGTTTCGATTTCGCCCAGTTCCCCTGGGAGAAAATCCGCCGCCCGATATGGCCGCTCGATGATTTCGAAATCAGCCCGGCCGATATGGCTAGAAGTTGAGCGCGGGAGGTGAGTTCGGCCAGAGTGCCAGAGGCTTTGTAAGGGAAAAAGAATGTCCGAATTTGTTCGCACCAAGCGCTCGACCGTCGTCCGGGCGCCCAAGAAGGCCTGTTACAAGCGTGACGAGATCTACGCCATCCTCGACGAGGCCCTGATCAGCCAAGTGGGCTTCGTGGCTAACGGCCAGCCCTTCGTCACGCCGGTCAACCACTGGCGGGTGGGCGACAACCTCTATTTCCACGGCTCCAGCGCCGGCCGCCGCATCAGGATCATGGAGGCCGGCGCCGATCTCTGTGTCTCGGTGACGCTCTTGGACGGCCTGGTCTTTGCCCGCTCGGCCATGCACCACGGCATGAATTTTCGCTCGGCCATGATCTTCGGCCGGGCCCGCCTGGTCGAGGACGAGGCGGAAAAGCTGGCCGCCCTGAAAGCCTTGCTGGAACACCTGGCGCCCGGCCGCTGGGCCGAGGTGCGGCCGCCCAATGCCTCCGAGATGAAGATCACCAAGGTCCTGGTGATGTCGCTCGACGAGGCCTCGGCCAAGCTCCGCAGCGGCCCGCCGGCCGACGACGAGGAGGATTATGCCCTCGACGTCTGGGCCGGCGAGGTGCCGCTGCGCCAGGTGCGCGACGCCCCCATCAGCGACCCACGCCTGGCGGCCGGCGTCGAGGCACCCGGATACCTGCCCCAGGACGACACCTGACGCTAGCTCGCATTTCTCACCGGGTCATGGCCTGCGCGTCGCTGTGGCGTCGACAGGGTAGGAGCGCTGCGCCGCGCGATGTGGGACATCGGGCAAGCACAGCTATGCACCCTTTCGGCGCCACAGCGACGCCCGAAGGGTCGCCCCCAGCCGCGCGCCCGCTACGGAAAAGATCGAAGAGCGTAGTCCCGCTACGCTCATCGATCTTTTCCTTCCGGATCGCATCACCTGGGGGCGACGCAGGCCGTGACCCGGTGAGAAATGCGGGCTAAGCCGGCCCGCGACTCACTTTTCCGTCGGCGACCAGCCGTAAATACGCTCCAGAGTCCGGCCCATGAGATCCCCGCGCTCGGCCTCCGACAAGCGGTCGCTGAGGCGAAAGGCCTCCACCCCCTGCTCAAAGGTCAGCAGATTGACGGCCCGGGTCCAGTCGGTGCCCCACATGCAGCGATCGAATCCGAAGGTGTCGAAGATGCGGGCCAGCGGATCCCAGATATCGGGGTAGGGGAAGGGCTGGTGGGATAGCGTGCAGGCGCCGCTGATCTTGACGGCGACGTTATCCAATGGGGCCAATTCCAAAAGCCGGGGAAGGTCGGCAAATGGCTCCGCCGGGGCCGGCGGATGGAACGGTTGCTGGAGCCCCATGTGATCGATGATCAACATGGTCTGGGGGTGCTTGGCGGCAAGCTTTGCCACCTCTTGCACGCGGCCCCAGCAGAGCAGGTTGACCGGCAGCGAATGCTGCGCTGCGGTCTCGAGAACGCGGCTGACAGCCGGATCGTCGGGGTCGGTGGCGGCATCGGCATCCTTGGCAATCCCGGGAACCAGCATGATGCGGATCGCCACCGCGGCTTCCTTGGTGGCCCAGTCCGCTATGGTTTCGGCCACGGTGGGATCGCTGGGATCGACCGGCTTGACCAAGCCAAAGCGGCCGGGGTGAACCGCCTCGACCGAAACCGCGTAGCTGGCGTCGTAGCGGTACATGGTCCAGGCCGAGGTCAGCAGGGCGCCGTCGACACCCACGGCGTCCATCGCCGCCACCAGGTCATCGCCCGTTACCTCCGGGGGACCGGGGAGAACCGCGATCCAGGGCCGCCCCGGGTGATCCCGTTCATAGGCGTGGACTTGCGCGTCGATAATCGCCATTGATTCCATTCCTCCACCTGGTGGATAGGGAGTCCGCCCGTATTGTGCGGGAAATCAATTCCCCTGGCCCGCATTTTCCTGGCTCTCGAAAATCCCCGAAAGCGTTAATATCAATCGCCGCGATGTCGGCAAATATGGGAGGCCGGAGATGCTGGAGGGTTGCACGCCGTTTCCCGAGGCTTTTGCCGAGCGCTACCGGCGTCAGGGCTACTGGCTCGGCCTGACGTTGGGGCAGGGGCTGGACAAGGCCGTCGTCGAGTTCGCCGAGCGCGAGGCGCTGAGCCATGGCGCCGAGCGCTATACCTATGCCGAGCTGCGCGACACCGTCGATCGCCTGGCCTACCAGCTGGCCGGGCTGGGCCTCGCGCCTCGTGACCGGGTGGTGATGCAGCTTCCCAACATCCCCGAATTCGTTTTCGTCTTCTATGCCCTGCAAAAAATAGGCGTCATCCCGGTGATGGCGCTGAGGCCCCACCGGCACAACGAAATCCGCCATTTCCTGAGCCATTCAGGGGCCGTGGGCTACATCGGCCCCGACGCCATCGGCGATTTCGACTACCGAGAAATGGCAGCCGAGATGCAGGCCGAGAACGCCAACCTCGAACACGTTATCGTGGCCGGCGAGGCGGGCCCGGGCCAAATCTCGATCAAGGAGCTGCTGGACCGGCCCGTCGGCGACGATGTGGCCGAGCTGCTGACGGCCCGCCAGCCCGATCCCGGCGAAGTGGCGCTGATGCTGCTCTCGGGCGGCACCACGGCGCTGCCCAAGCTGATCCCGCGCACGCACGAGGATTATTTCTGCTACCTGCGGCTTTGTTGCAGCCGGGCCGAGATCAGTTCGCGCTCGGTCTATCTGGCACTTCTGCCCATGGGCCACAATTTCCCCCTGGGCTCGCCCGGCCTGCTGGGTACGCTGTGGACCGGCGGCCGCATGGTGCTGGCCCCGGACCTCGAGCCCGAGACCTTCTTTTCGCTGATCGAATCCGAAGGCGTGACCATCACCGCGGTGACGCCGCCGTTGGTCTCGGGCTGGCTAAGGTCGGAGGCCAGGGAAAAATATGATCTGCGATCATTCGAGGTGCTGCAATGCGGCGGCGCCCGGTTGCTGCCTGAACTCCGCCGCCAGGTCCGCGAGCTGCTGGGCTGTTTCTACCAGGAAGCCTATGGCACGGCCGAGGGCCTCGGCCATCTGGTGCCCTTCGGTGCCGCCGAGGAACAGGTACTGGAAAGTTCGGGCCTGCCCTTGGCCGCCGACGACGAGATCCGTGTGGTCGACGACGAGGGCAACGAGGTCCCGGAAGGCCAGAGCGGAGAGTTGCTGGGCCGCGGCCCCTACACCATCCACGGCTATTACAACAACGCCGAAGCCAACGCCGCCGCCTTCACGGCCGAGGGCTTCTACCGCATGGGCGACGTGGTCAAGCGCCTGGGCGCCTACGTCTACACCGAGGGGCGCAAGAAGGACCTGATCAACCGGGGCGGCGAAAAGATCAGCTGCGACGAAATCGAGGACCTGATTTTGGACAACCCCAAGATCGAAAACGTGGTCCTCGTCGCCATGCCCGACGAGGTCTACGGCGAAAAGGCCTGCGCCTTCGTGACCTTGCATGCCGGACAGGATTTGGATCTTGCGGAGCTGGTGGAATTCCTGATGACCAAGCAGATCGCCAAGTTCAAGCTGCCTGAACGCCTGGAGGTGGTTGATAGCTATCCCATGAGCCCGGTCGGTAAGATCCTGCGCAACGTGCTGCGCGACCGGATTGCCGATAAACTGGCGGCCGAGGGGAGCGGTGACGCTGGCGCCTGATGGGGGGATTCTGGGCGGCGGGTGCTGTCCTCGAGTTCCTGGGCCATCGCCAGGCCCAGCGAGATGGGCACGATGCCGCCCTGGATGCCGTTCGAGGAAAAGCGCTGGTAGTGCAGGTGCTGACTGCCGCCGCGGCCGGCGCAAGCGCCGGTCGACTTGCCCATGATTTCCGCGATCAGGCCCACCAGATTGCCGCAATAGGCCAGGAAATGGCCGTGGCAGCGATGGTTGGAAAAGACGTAGTCGGCCGCCTCGAGGGCCCTGGCAACGGCAACGCCTACGAATTCCTGGCCCACCGCGGTATGCACGGTGCCGAACAGTTTTCCCTCTGCGAAGAGCTCCAGGAGACGGTGCTCGGCCTTGCGAATCAGAAACGCGGTTCGCACCTCGTCCGCGTAGGGTCCCGCCGCCGGGCCGTCGTGCGTTGATCGAGGGCGCTCCAATCTCGTATCTGTCATTGGTATTTCAGCAGGAATCTCTGGTTGGCCGGGGGCCGGACGCTAGCACAAAAGCTTTGCTCGAACCAACATCCCGGGGCCAATCCACCCGAGCGGCGGAGAGTTCACGATCAAAGCGCCGGCGCCGGCGTATCGACCGGTGCCAGTTCGCGATAGATCTCGATGGTCAGAGCGACCACCCGTTCGACGCTGAATTCGGTTTCCGCCAGGGCTCGCGCTTCGGCGCCCAGGCGCTGGCACAATGGCGGGTCCTCGATCAGGCGCCTGAGCGCCCCGGCCAGCGCCTTGCGGTCGCCCAGGGGAACCAGGATGCCGCTCAAGCCGTCGCGCACCGCCTCGCGGCAGCCCGGGGCGTCGTAGGTTACGATGGGCCGGCCCGAGGCCGCCGCTTCCAGCAGCGCCTTGGGTATGCCCTCGCCGTATTCCGAGGGCAGGCAGATCACCCGGGCGGCGGCAAAAACCGCAGACATGTCGTCGCGCCGGCCCCACCATTCGACCACGCCCTCCTGGTGCCATTCGCGAAGGCGGGCTTCCGGCACGGCCTGGGGATTGCTGGGATGGGTGTTGCCGACCAGGGCGAAGCGCGCCTCGACGCCGGCGTTCTTGAGGCCGCGGGCGACCTCTACGAAGGTGCCGATGCCCTTTTCCCAGATCATTCGGGCCGGCAGCACCACCAGTGCCGGTCCCTCGGCGAAGGGCGCGGCGGGAAACTCGTCTAGCGAGACCCCTGAGCCGCGGGTGAGCACCATTTGCTCGCGCGGTGCCACGCCGAAGCGCTCCAGCGCCAGGGCGTTGTCCGGGTTCTGGACGATGACCCGGGCATTGGGCCGCCGGCTGGACAATCGGTAGCCCCGCACCAGGGCCCAGCGAAACAGTCTCGCCCGCAGGCCCGAGTTGATGAAATGATGGCCCAGTCCGGGAAAGGCGTTGACCACCGCGGGAACGTTCAGGAGCCGCGCCGCCAGGCCGCCGTAAAGCACCGCCTTGGCCGAAATGTGATGCACGATGTCGGGCCTGAGGCGCCGATAGAGGGCAAGGAGCGCGGCGATGGTCGAGAGCTCCTTGAGCGGGTTGGTGCCACGCCGTGAGAGCGGAATGTCGTGGTAGGCGAGATCGAATTTTTCGAAATAAGAACGCGCCGCAAAGCCCTTCGGCGCCCACGCGTTCTCGTCGGGGGCGGCGATGTGAACCCGGTAGCCCGCCTGGCGGGCGGCGAGGGCGAGGGGCATGCGGTGCGAGACGAAAAAGTAGGGCTCGTTGACGACGAACAGCAAGACAGGGGTACGATCCATGGGCGGCCTCTCGAGAGGGGCGGAAATCCGGGAAAGGGCGATTTCCCGAGCCGGCGGTCGGAACCGGCGGAGGCGAGGCAAAAGAGTAACGGCATCGGGGCTCGGCCACCAGATGCCAAGGGCGCCTATCGATATCAAGCGATTTGTTGCAATCCACGGGCAATCCGATTAACTGCGACTAAGGAATTCAATAACGAACGGCAGCGGGCGGGGCCCCCTTCGCCTGGGCCGGCGCTGGAGAGGAAAAATCACCATGAAGACACGCATCACCGAACTTCTCGGCATCGAACACCCCATCGTTCAGGGCGGCATGCACTACGTCGGCTTCGCCGAACTGGCGGCCGCGGTTTCCAACGCCGGGGGCTTGGGCATCATCACGGCGCTGACCCAGAAGACGCCCGACGATCTGGCCAGCGAGATCGCGCGCTGCCGCGAGATGACCTCGAAACCCTTCGGCGTCAACGTCACCTTTCTGCCGGTCATCGACGCGCCTGATTATCCCGGCTACGTCCAGGCCATCATCGATGGCGGCGTGAAAGTCGTCGAGACGGCGGGCAACAACCCCCAGAAATGGATGCCCATGTTCAAGGAAAACGACATCAAGGTGGTCCACAAATGCACCTCGGTCCGCCATTCGCTGAAGGCCGAGGCGGTGGGCTGCGACGCCGTATCGGTGGACGGTTTCGAATGCGGCGGCCACCCGGGCGAGGACGACATTCCCAACATGATCCTGCTGCCCCGGGCGGCGGACGAACTGAAGATCCCCTTCATCGCCTCGGGCGGCATGGCCGATGCCCGTTCGCTGGTGGCGGCGCTGGCCATGGGCGCCGAGGGCATGAACATGGGCACGCGTTTCATCGCCACCAAGGAAGCGCCGGTGCACGACAAGGTGAAACAGGCGATTTTGGACGCCAGCGAGCTCGATACGCGCCTCGTCATGCGGCCCTTGCGCAACACCGAGCGCGTCTTGACTAATCCCACCGTCGAGCGCCTATTGGAGAAGGAGCGTGAGCTCGGCAAGGACATCCAATTCAAGGACGTCATGGCCGAGGTTGCCGGCGTCTACCCCCGGGTGATGATGGACGGCGAAACCGAATCCGGCGCCTGGTCGTGCGGCATGGTGGCCGGCCTGATCGACGATGTGCCGACCTGCCAGGAACTGATCGAGCGCATCATGAGCGAGGCCGAAGCCCTGATCCAAAAACGCCTGGAGGGTTTTTTGGGCTAACGCAGGCGCGGCGTGGGGCGGCTGGCGATGGCGACGCCGACGGTGGCGCAGGCCATGCCGACGAGCGCCAGCGGCGGCATGCCTTCGTCGAGCACCAGCCAGGCGATCAGGGCGGCCGTCGGCGGCACCATGAAAAAGAGTGCCGAGACCCGAGAGATCTCGCCGCGCCGCACCATGAGCAGCAGCAGCGTCACCGAGATCAGCGAGTTGGCGATGACCAGGTAGGCGAGCGATATCGCCAGCTCGCCCGTCCAGTTGACGCCAAACGACTCGGTCAACAAAGCCAGCGGCAGAATGGCCGCCAGGCCGACCGCGTACTGCACCAGATTGGAGGTCACGGGATGGTGCGGCCGGCCGAATTTCTTTTCGTAAAGCGTGCCGGCAGTGATGCCGGCTAGGGCTACGAAGGCGCAGACCAGTGCCAGCACCGAAGCCGCCGCGATTTCGGACCGTGCCACGATCACCAGGGCCGCACCCAGGAAACCGAAGCCGAAGCCGACCCAGCGCCAAACGCCAATCCTTTCGGCTGCCAGCCAGGGCGCCAGCACGGCCACCAGGACGGGCTGCAGCGAAAGGATCAAGGCCATGCCACCGGCCGAGATGCCGAGCTTCAAGGACCAATAGGAAAGCCCGAAATAAAGCGCCTGGATCAGCAGGCCAACGACCGCCAAATGGAGCCATTCGGCTCTCTTTTTGGGCAGCGGCGGCCGCAGCACCAGCGCCAGCGGCAGCAGCAGCGCCAGCACGATCATGTAGCGGATGGCAAGAAAGGTGATGGGCTCGGCGTGGGCCAAGCCCATCTTGGCGAAGGTGAAGCCGCCCGACCAGAAAAGCAGAAAGATGCCCGGCGCCAGCACCAGCCAGAGCGGCCTAGGGCCCGTTTTTTCCGGCTTACGCTCTGTCACCCCGTCAACCTCGAACTACGCTTGGCGCCGCCGGGGCTAGTCGATGTCCCGCGCTTGGCCCATCTTCTCGGGCATCAGCATGCGAACCCCGACGATGGCGTCGGCGACGGCGCCAACCCAGTAACTGGCCCTGAGGAAGGCAATCTTTCTTTTGTGCAGCCTAGCCACCCCTCACCACGCCCCACGCAACCACCCCGCAACTTCCCGAATGCACTCGTTCCCCTGCGGAATGACCTTGGTCAGCGAAACGAAAGCGTGGATCTGGCCCGGGAATTCCCGCTGGGTGACGTCGTTGCCGGCGGTCTTTAGCGCCTCGGCATACGCCTCACCCTCGTCGCGCAAGGGATCGAACCCGGCGGTCACGACGTAGGTTTTGGGCTGGGCGCTCAGGTCCGGCGCCAAGAGCGGCGAGAGGCGCAGGTCTTCGAGATCCTCGAAGCCGGCCAGGTAGGTCTCGCGGTACCACAGCATGCGGTCCAGGGGGATGATGTAGGCGTCTTCGAGCTCGCGGATCGAGGGCGTGTCCATGCGGGCGTCGGAGGCGGGGTAGATCAGCGCTTGCAGCGCCGGGCGCCCCTCGGGGGCGGTTTGCTGGCAGATGACGGCCGAGAGCGTGGCCCCGGCGCTGTCGCCGCTGACGCCGACGCGGGCCGGGTCGCCGCCGAGCTCGGTGGCGTGCTCACGCACCCAGCGGTAGGCCGCCAGGCCGTCCTCGACGGCGGCCGGGAAGGGGTGTTCGGGGGCTAACCGGTAATCCACCGCGATGACGATGCAGCCGGCCCACTTGGCCAGCTTGCCGGCGATGCCGTCGTGGGTCTCGAGGTCGCCCTGCACCCAGCCGCCGCCGTGGAAATAAATCAATATCGGCAGGCCGGCGGGCTCTGCGGTATCGCAATAGAGCCGCGCCGCTAGATCACCGGCACCGCCGCCGACCGTGAAATCGCTTTTTTTCGCCAACGCCGGGCAAGGCTCGTCGAAGATCTTGGTGATCTGGCGCACCTGGGCCCGGGTTACCTCGACCACGGGGATCTCGCCTGGCACGCGCAGCGTGTTGGCGAAGATGCCCACGGCCTGGGCCTTGGGGTCCATGACGCGAGGGCCGAGTCTCTGGCGGCGGCCAGCGTAATAGATCGCCATCAGGGTTTCCGGCAGTCGCGTCAGCAAAAGCCGGTAGAGCACGATTATTTTCTTCATCAGCGGATTGTACGCCGCTTCGCTCGCAAATACGTCCCCGCTCCTAATTAGGTCCCTGTCCCCGAAACTCTGTCCCCGAAACTCCCCCTCGGGGTCGAGATAGGTCCCTGTCCCCGAAACTCCCCCTCGGGGCCGAATTAGGTCCCTGTCCCCGAAACTCGGGATAAGATCGTCGTTGACCCCGAAACCGCGAGCGGCTCAGGCGTGATCGAACTGCACCACAACGGGCTCTCGACGTGCTCCCAGAAGGTCCGGCTGGTGCTGGCCGAGAAGGGGCTCGAGTGGCAGGGGCAGCATCTTGATCTTTGGCGGGGCGAGCAGCAGCGGCCGGAATACCTGGCTCTCAATCCGGGCGGCGTGGTGCCGACGCTGGTCGATGGGGGCCGGGTGATCATCGAATCCTCGGTGATCATGGAATACCTCGACGAGGCCTTTCCGGAGCCGGCCCTGAAGCCCGGCGGCGCCGCTGAACGGGCTGCCATGCGGCTTTGGACCAAGCAGTTGGACGAAGGGGTACACGGCGCCACCAGCACGCTGAGCAACGCCGTGGCGTTTCGTTATCTTTTTCTCGACGGGGCCGGCGGGTTGGACGAGGCGCGGCTGCAACGGATGCCCGATCCGGCGCGCCGGGCGCGCAAGCGCGAACAGATCCTCGAGGGCATGGAAAGCCCGCTCTTTGCCGCCGCGCTGGGGCGCATCAAACGGCTGTTTGCCGACATGGAATCGGCGCTGGAGCGCCAGCCCTGGCTGGCCGGCGATGGTTTATCGTTGGCCGACCTGGCCCTGGCGCCGACGCTGGGCCGCATCGAGCAACTGCACTTCCAGGGTCTGCTGGCCGCCCGGCCGCAGCTCGCGGAGTGGTTCGGCCGGATGCAGGCCCGGGCCAGCTATGCCGAGGCCGTTACCGCCTGGCTGGAGCAGGATGATCTGGACCTGATGGCGGAAAAGGGCGAGGCTGCCTGGCCCCGGGCGGCGGAAATACTGGCTTAATCATGAATCAAGCGATCGCATTTCTCGGTCTCGGCGCCATGGGCTACCCCATGGCCGGACATCTGGCCCAGGCCGGCCACACGGTGACGATCTACAACCGCACGGCCGCCAAGGCCGCGGCCTGGGTGGCGGAGTATGGCGGCGGCCAGGCCGCTTCGCCGGCCGCGGCGGCGGCGGGGGCTGACGTGGTCATTAGCTGCGTCGGCGGCGACGACGACGTGCGCCAGATCGCACTGGGCCCCGGCGGCGCGCTGGCGGCCATGGCACCTGGCAGCCTGCTGATCGACCACACCACGACCTCGGCTGAACTGGCGCGCGAGGTGGCGGCGGCGGCTTTGGGACAGAAAATCGAATTCGTCGACGCGCCGATCGCCGGCGGCATCAAGGGGGCCCGGGCCGGTGTGCTTTCGATCATGGCTGGCGGCAACGCGGCGGCGGTGGCCCGGGCCGGCGCCATCGTCGCGCCCTACGCCCGCGGTTTCGAGCACATGGGGCCGGTGGGTGCCGGCCAGCTCACCAAGATGGTCAACCAGATCTGCGCCAGCGGCATCATCCAGTCGCTGGCCGAGGGTTTGGCCTTCGCCCAGCGCGCCGGCCTCGACGATGCCAAGGTCATCGAGGTCATCGCCAAGGGCTCGGCCGCCTCGTTCCAGATCGGCAACCGAGCCCAGACCATGCAACGCCGAGATTTCAGCGCCGGCGGCACCATAAGCCTGCTCGACAAAGACCTGGGCTTATGCCTCGAAGAAGCGGCACGGCTCGGCCTCGAGCTGCCGGTCCTGGAACTGGTCAAGGGCTTCTACGCCGACATCGTCGAACAGGGCGAAGGCCAGCACGACGCCGCCGCCCTGATCGCCAGGCTCGACGGGGTCGAAGAATAAAAAAATGCGGCTGAGCCGCTCAGTCCGGGGTCGGCATACTGAAGAAATTATCGACCACGGAGTAGTCGAAGTAACCCAGCCTAGCCAGCGGCCTGAGCTTGGCCATGTCGACCATGCCGTCCCGCAGCACGGCGTCGTCGATATGTACGCCCACGACCTGGCCCAGCACGATGAACTGGGGCACCTCGGCGTCGTCGGCCGGCAGCTCGATGGTCTGGTGGTGGCGGCATTCGAGATGGGCCGGGCTCTCGGCCACCCGCGGCGGCTTGACCAGGCGGCTGGGCTCGGGGGTGAGGCCGGCCAGGGCGAACTCGTCGCTTTCCGCCGGTACGTGGCGGGCGGTTTCGTTCATGGCGTCCTTGAGGGCCTCGCTGACGATGTTGACGACGAATTCGCCGGTCTCGCTGACGTTGGTCAGCGTGTCCTTGAGGCGGCCCCCAACGCGGCCGTTGGGCGCGAACATGACCATGGGCGGCGCGTTGCCGATGGCGTTGAAGTAGCTGTAGGGCGCCAGGTTGGCCACACCGTCCTGGCTCAGCGTCGAGATCCAGCCGATGGGCCGGGGCGCCACCAGGGCCTTGAAGGGGTTGTGGGGCAGGCCGTGGGGGGCGTGGGTTTCATAGAACATGGCGATTCCTTTCAGCCTCGGGCCTTGACCGCGGCAATCAGGGCCGGCAGCAATTCGTGGCAATCGGCCACCAGGCCGAATCGCGCGTGCTTGAAGATCGGCGCCTCGGCGTCGGTATTGATGGCGACGATGGTCTTGGCGTTGGCACAGCCGGCCATGTGCTGGCCGGCGCCCGAGATGCCCAGCGCCAGATAAAGCTCGGGCGCCACGGTGCGGCCCGAAAGGCCGACCTGGTAGCCCGGCGGACACCAGCCCAGGTCGCAGGCGACGCGGCTGGCGCCGACGGCGCCGCCCCAGAGCCCGGCCAGCTCGCGGGCCAAGTCGAAGGCTTTGGGTCCCTGCATGCCGCCGCCGCCGGCCACCACCACGTCGGCGCTTTCCAGGCGCACGCCGTCAGCGGCCTCGCGCCTGATGTCGCGGACCTGGGTGCGGACCGAGGCCGGATCCAGCACGCTCGCGCGCACCACCACCTGGCCCTGGTGCGGCGGCGGCGCCTCGAAGCACTTGGGTTTGACCGTGACGACGGCCGGTGGCGCGTTGAACGACAGCACTTCGTGGGCGTTGCCACCGTAGCAGGGGCGGGTCAGCCTGAGGCGTCCCTCGGCCACTTCGGCGGCGATGCAGCCGGTGGCGATGCCGGCACCCAGCCGGAAGGCCAATCGCGGTGCCAAATCGGCGCCTTGCGCCGTGTGAGCGATGACGATGGCTGCCGGCGTCAGTTCGCCGGCAACGGCGGCGAGGTCGGGCAGCCAGGCCTCGGCCTGATAGGGCGCGAGGGCATCCGCCTCCACCTGAATGACCGTATCGGCGCCGCCGGCCGCCAGGGCCGCCGCGGCGCCCCCCACTTCGGCGCCCAGGACCACGGCCGTAACCTCGCCACCCAGCGCCGGCGCCAGGGTGCGGGCAAGTCCCAGGAGCTCGAAGGAAAGCGCGCTCGCCTCTCCCTCGTCCGCCTCGGCCACCACCAGGATACCGCTTGCCGTCATGGTGCCTCCAGTACCCGCTCGGCCAGCAAGCGATCGAGCAGCGCCGTAGCCTGGCCGTCGGCATCGTCACCGCCGATGAATTCGCAGACGATGTCGTTGACGGGAACGTAGAGCCGCTCCAGCACGCGCCGCGCCCCGGCGGCGCCGACCTGGTCGGCCGACAAATCCAAATCGGCCGCCGTCCATTCCGTGATCGGCTTGCGCGCCGCCTTCATGGTCTCGCGCAGGCTGGCGTGGCGCACACGGCCCAGTTCGTGGGCGATGGTGACGACCGCCGGCAGCGTCGTGGCCACGGTCTCGCCGCTGTCGTCCAGCACGCGCTCGACCACCAGGCTGCCGTCGTCGAGCAGCAGGCTGCCGGCGAAAGTGACGGCCGGCAGGTCCAGCAGTTCGGCGATACCGCTGCCGACGATGCCGGCATCGCCGTCGGCCGCCTGGCGCCCGGCGAGCACGAGGTCGACATCGCCGATCTTGGCGATGGCCCGTGACAAGGCGAGCGCCGTGGTGAAGCCGTCACCATCGTCGAAGGCCGGGTCACTGAGCAGGAAGGCTTCGTCCGCCCCCAGCGCCAGGCCATTCTTGATGATGGCGCGGGCGGATTGGGCTCCCAGGCAAAGCAAACTAATGCGCGCCTCGGTGCCGCCGTCGCGCAGGCGCAACGCCGCTTCGATGGCCTGTTCGTCGAAGGGGTTTACGACGAAAGGCAGGCCGGGCAGCGGGATCACCCGGCACGCTTCCTCGTCGACCCGGAAGACGCTGGCGGCGATTTCCGGGTCGGGGATCTCCTTGACGCAGACGACGACGTGCACGCTTCGCTCCACCCCGGCCTATTCGATGGTTATCCGGGTGGGCACGATGCCGTCGAAGTGCTTGCGCATGAAGTTCCATTCGGTCTGCGGCTGCATCCGTTCGGTCTCGTCGCGAGCCCGGGCCAGGATGGTGTAATCACCCGGCTTGTCGACCTCCCAGAGATAGGACCAGCGCTTCCAGAGCCAGCGGTCGGGCGAATATTCGACATGCGCCTGCCGCCAGCTTTGGCCTTCGTCGAGGCTGACTTCGACGCCTGTGATCTCGCCCTCGCCGCTCCAGGCCAAGCCGCGCACCATGTGGCTGCCGCGAGGCAGCGGCGAATAGTGATCCTGGGGATCGGTGATGATGCTTTTGACGCCCAGCGCCGTCATCATCTTCTTGTCGGGGTCGTCGGGCGACTTGCCGTCGACGAAGTAATGGGTCTGGTGGTAGCAGTCCGGCATGTGGTCCATGACTTCGATCTTGTGGATCCACTTGACCCACCAGTTGCCGGCCCAGCCCGGCACGATCAGCCTGAGCGGCGCGCCGTGCAGGTGCTGCAGCCATTCGCCGTTCTGCGCCCAGGCCAGGATGGTGTCGGGGTGCAGGGCCTTTGCGATGGGCAGGCCCTTGTCGAAGTTGATGATGCCGGGATCGAAGACCTCGAAGTCGGTACGGCCGACCGAGCGGTAGATGTAGATGGGATCGGGCCGGCCCTCGTCCCAGCCCTCGAAACGGATGGCCACGGCATTGGATTTGAGGCCGACGCGGTCGAGCAACTCGTGCAAGGGCACGCCGGTCCATTCGCCGCCGCTGACCAGGCAGGTAATGTCGATCGCCGACTGCAGATCGTCGGCCTCGGGCATGTCCTCTCTCTCCTTGCCGCTCAGGCTCCAGTGCAGGCGTTCGTCCTCGGGGTCGATCTCGAACGAGGGCTTGGCCATGTTGCTGCCCGCCTCGAGGTAGTCGAAGAAGTCGGCATCGTTGCCGGCACACTCGATGACCGCGCGTACGCTGCGGCCGGGCAGCCGGCGCACGTCTTCGAGGGTCCAGGTGCCGGGGTTCTCGACCTCGCCGAAAACGGAAAACTCGTAGTCCTCGGGGTGAACCGGATCGGGCACCTGCAATTGGGCCAGGATGTAGGAGGCATCGGTGGGCGTGATCAGTCCTTCCATCTCCAGCAGCGGCATGCGCGTCGACACCACGCGTCCTTCCACGTCCTTGAAGATCTGCGGCCGAGCCCGTTTGCGATCGGGCCAGCCACGGACGAACTCGCCTTCGATTTCCTTCCTCGGCATAAACAAAATCCTCCAAACCTTCGGCCTGATGGGCCGATGCTCCCCGGCTGGCTGCCAATATAAGAAAGCTATTCGATGGTCACCCGAGTGGGCACGATACCGTCGAAGTGCTTGCGCAGAAAGTTCCATTCGGTCTGCGGCTGCAGCCGATCGGTCTCGTCGCGGGCCCGGGCCATGATGGCGTAGTCGCCCGGCTGGTCGACCTCCCAGAGATAGGACCAGCGCTTCCAGAGCCAGCGGTCGGGCGAATATTCGAGATGTGCGTCCTGCCAGCTCTGGCCGCCGTCGAGGCTTATCTCGACGCCCGTGATCTCGCCCTCGCCGCTCCAGGCCAGGCCGCGCACCATGTGGCTGCCGCGAGGCAGTGGCGAATAGTGCTCCTGGGGATCGATGATGACGCTTTTGACGCCCAGCGCCGTCATCATCTTCTTGTCGGGATCATCGGGCGACTTGCCGGAAACGAAATAGTGGGTCTGGTGGTAGCAGTCCGGCATTTGGTCCATGACTTCGATCTTGTGGATCCACTTGACCCACCAGTTGCCGGCCCAGCCCGGCACCACCAGCCGGAGCGGGGCGCCGTGCACGTGCTGCAGCCATTCGCCGTTCTGGGCCCAGGCCAGGATGGTGTCGGGATGCAGCGCCTTGGCGATGGGCAGGCCCTTGTCGAAGTTGATGACGCCGGGATCGAAGGTCTCGAAGTCGGTGCGGCCGGCGGAACGGTAAATGATGATGGGATCGGGGCGGCCCTCGTCCCAGCCCTCGAAGCGAACGGCCACGGCGGAGGATTTCACGCCGACGCGGTCGAGCAGTTCACTGAGCGGCACGCCGGTCCACTCGCCGCCATAGACCAGGCAGGTGCTGGGAATCGACGAGAGCAACTCCTCGGCCTCGGGCATGGGCCCGCGCTCCTGGCCGCCGAGGCGCCAGTGCAGGCGTTCGTCCTCGGGGTCGATCTCCAGCGAGGGCCTGGCCATGTTGCTGCCCTCGGCCAGGTAATCGAAGAAATCGGCATCGTTGCCGGCACATTCGACGACCGCGCGCACAGTGCGTCCGGGCAGCCTGCGCACGTCTTCGAGCGTCCACTGGCCGGGGTTCTCGACCTCGCCGAAAACCGAAAATTCGTAGTCCTCGGGATGCACCGGTTCGGGCATCTGAACCTGGGCCTGGATGAAGGTGGTATCGGTCGGCGCAACCAGTCCTTCGAGCTCCAGGATGGGCACCCGTGATCCCACCACGCGTCCCTCGACGTCCTTGAAAAGCTGCGGCCGTGGGCGCTTGCGATCGGGCCAGCCATGGACGAACTCGCCCTCGATCTCTTTCCTCGGCATGATAAACCTCCCCTGCTGCCTCAGCCGGCGAGCAGGCGGGCGTCGCCGAGATCCCAGGAAACCACGACGTTGGCGCCGATTTCGGCGCTGACCTCCTTGGGCCGGCTTTCGATGACGAGGTCGTGGTCGTCGCCGACGGCGATGAAAATGCGCAGCAGATTGCCGGCGAATTGGATATCCCTGACGCTGCCGCCAAGGCCCTGGCGGCCCTCGCCGGCGCTGCCGGAGGCCTCAATATGCAGCCGCTCGGGCCGGATCGCCAGCTGGGCGTTGCCGCTGGTCGGGGTCTCGGGGCTGAGCGGTACCTGTAGCCGCTGGCCCAGCACCTGGACGGCGACGAAATCGCCCTCGGAGCCGAGGATCTCGGCCGGCAGGAAATTGATCTGGCCGACGAAGTCGGCGACGAACTGGGTGGCCGGGTTGTCGTAGATCTGCTTGGCCGAGCCGACTTGTTCCAAAAGGCCGAGGTTCATGACCGCGATGCGATCGGACATGCTCATGGCCTCGGACTGGTCGTGGGTGACGTAGACCGCCGTGATGCCCAGCTCCTGCTGGATGCGGCGCAGTTCTATCTGCATGCTCTCGCGCAGCTTGAGATCGAGCGCCCCCAGCGGCTCGTCCATCAACAGCACTTTGGGCGTGTAGGCGACGGCCCGGGCGACGGCGATGCGCTGTTGCTGGCCGCCGCTCATCTGGGCCGGATAGCGCTCGGCCACTTCGGGCAGCCGCACCAGGTCCAAGAGCTCGGCCACGCGTTTGGCTATGGTCGCCTTGTCGACGCCGCGTTCGGTCAGGCCGAAGGCGATGTTGTCGAAAATGGTCATATGGGGAAACAGGGCATAGTCCTGGAAAACCATGCCCACGTCGCGCTTTTGCGGTGGTAGATGGGTGATCTCGGCCTCGCCGAGATAGATGTCACCGGCGCTCGGCGTGATGAAGCCGGCGATCAGGCGCAGCGTCGTGGTCTTGCCGCAGCCCGAGGGACCGAGGAGGGTGAGAAACTCACCCTCCTCGATATCGAGATCCAGAGATTGCAGCGCCTGGACGGGACCATAGGACTTGCTGACCCGTACGAATTTTACACTCGACATGCAACCTCTCTCCTCTTGACGCCCCGGGAAACCTGAGCCGCCGCTATCTTGCGACGGTGCGGTTCCACTCGTCCATCCAGGCACTGATGTTGGCCGTGCTGAAGTCGGGCCGATACATCCTGGCGATCTGGGCCGGATCGAGGATCATGATCTTCTTCAGTGTGGCGTCACTGGCCAGGTCCTTTACCGACTCGAGATTTTCCGGCACCACGCCGCGATTCTTGGCGAAGGTGCGTTGGAAGTCGGTATCGAGGAACAGGTTGATGTAGGCGTGCGCCGCCTTGGCGTTCTTGGATCCCTTGATGATGCCCCACAGGCCCTGCTTGACGAGGCCTGTGTACTGGCTGTTGAGCACCGGGTGCGCCGCGGCTACGGGCATGCCGGCATTGACGGCGCGGACGCACCAGCCGGCGTGGATGACGGCGGCGTAGATGTCGCCCGACTTGAGCTGGGTCAAGGCCTCGGCACCGCGCTTCCAGAACTTCAACGCCTTGAGCTTGGCGATGGCCTTGATGCCGGGGCTGGGGTTGTCGATACCGCCGCCGTTGGCCAAGGCGAAGCCGGCCACCGCGGAGAGGCCGCCGCCCGAGACGATGTCGGGGATCTGCAAGCGGCCGACCAGCTTGGGATGGTTGAGGTCGGCGTAGGTCTTGGGTGCCGGAATGCCGAGCTCCTTGAACTTGGCTTCGTTGTAGCAAATGCCCTCCTGGGTGGTCCAATGCGAGACCATCAGGTCATCGACCTTGCCTTTGGCGAGGTATTTGACGTTGGGGATCTGCGATACGTCGATGGGTTGCAGGAAACCGCCGTCGCGCATGCTGGGCACGATGGCGTCGAGGATTTCCATCAAGTCCATGGGCGCCTTGCCGCCGCGCGCCGCGATCAGCTTAGCCATGTTGGCCGGCGGGCTGCCCGAGACGAAGGTCACCTTGGCGCCCATGGCTTCCATCTTGGGCACCAACAGTTCCTTCTGGATCTTCTGCCAGGGGCCGCCCCAGGTGCCGATTCTGAGGTTGGCGCCGTCGAGCGATCCGGCGGCGACGCTGCCGCCGGCCAATGTCACGGCGGCCGTGAAAAGAGCCGCTTGCGCAAGTCTGGTCGTGGTCCAAGTACTCATGCTTTCCTCCCTGTCAAAGAATTTGATTTGCTTTACTACTACTCCTATCAAGATGGCACAGTGCCACCGATTGCCCGGTCTCTCAGCGGCCGTCGCTTGAGGCGAGCAAGGTCTCGAGGCCGACGATGCGTTGCACCAGCAACATGACGCCGAGCGAGAAGATGATCACCAGCGTCGCCGACGCCAGGATCGATGGATCGAAGTCGTTCTCCATGCCGAAGAAAAGCTCCACCGGGTAGGTGGTGAAGCCCGGCGTGGTGAGGAAGATGGAAATTGGCACGTCGCCGAACGAAACCATGAAGGAATAAAGCGCCCCGGCATAGATGCCCGGCGCGATGACCGGCATGGTGACGCAGCGGAAAGTGCGCCAGCGGCTGGCACCGAGACTGAGGGCGGCTTCCTCGAGGCCGGTGTCGAAGCGTTGCAGCACGGCCGCCGTGGTGCCGATGACATAAGGCGTGGCGTGGAAGAAATGGCCCACCGCGATGCCCAGGAAGGTGCCCGTCGGGTACCAGCCGGTGCCCCGGCCGATGGCGTAATAGAGGTGCAAGAACGAAATGCCGATGACGATCGAGGGGATCTGCAAGGGGATGCGGAAGAAGGTCGAAAGAAAGGCCTTGCCCGGCAGGTTGCTGCGGATCAGGCCGAGCGCCGCGGGCACGCCCAGCAGCACCGAGACCACCGCCGTCAACACACCCAGGCCGAGGCTTAGTGCCAGGGCGTCGTAGAGCTGTTCGGAAATCTCCAGGTACCACTTGAAAGTCGGTTCCTGCGGCGGGAAGACCATCACGGCGTAGGCCGAGCCCTCGTGCAGCGAGGCCCCGGCGATGACCACCAGCGGTGCCAGCAGGAAGAGATAGACGCCGCCGCACCAGGTCACGGTGAGCAGGCGGGCAAAGATGAAGCCGGGGCGGGTCCAGGGTTTTTGCTTGGCGGAGAGGGGCGCCAGGGGGGGTGCCAGCACATCGGCACTCGAACCCGGGGCCGTCATGTGATCACGAACCGCGTCGCCCGCAAGCGCCGGAAGACGATCACGGACAACAGGTTGATAAGAATGACGGCGACCAACAGCACCGCCGCCAGGGTGCCGCCCATGGAATATTTGGCCTCCATGATGACGGTGCGCTGGATTAGCACCGGCAGCGTGAAAACGCGGCCGCCGCCCAACAGCGCGGCCGAGGTGAAGGCCCCCATGCACATGTTGAAGATCATCAGGCCGCCGATGGTGACGCCGGGCAGGCTGAGTGGCAGCACGACGCGCCAGAACATGCGGATGCGGCTGGCCCCCAGTACCTGCGCCGCCTCTTCCAGCGAGCGCGGGATGGTCTGCACCACGGAGTAGAGCAGCAGCACGCCGAAGCCCAGCGAGAAGTGCAACAGCCCGACCACCACGCCGGCTTCGTTGCCGATGACGGTGAAGGGGTCGTCGCGAAGGCCACTCCACAACAAAAAGCGGTTCACCCAGCCGTCGGCGGCAAAGATGATGATCAGGCCGAAGACCTTGATGACGATGGTGATGAAGGTCGAGGAAACGATCGCCGCCAGCATGATCATGGCCAGGCGCGAGCGCATGCGGGCGATGACATAGGCCACCGGATAGCCCATCAAGAGGGTGAAGATGGTGGCCAGCCCGGCTACCTCGACGGTCAGCCAGAGCGATCGCAGATAAAAGGTGTCGGAGAAAAATCGCAGGTAGTTGGCGATCTCCAGGGTCTCGCCGATGCGCCCCAGTCCGAGGTCGCGATAGAAGCTGCCCTTGAGGAAAATGAACTGCGAACCCGCCATGAGCACGAAGGCCACGACGAACGGCGGCAGCAGCAAAAGCCCCCAGCGTGCCCTCACCTCGTACCTCCCCGTACCGCTCCCATTGCAGGCTTTTGGACCATATCCCTAACCTGCTTGTTGGTATTCTGGAGGGGAATGTCTTGACGGGTCAACAGCGGCTTGATTATGATCGTGCAGAAATTGGTACATTTGTTCCATCAGGTGGAACGAGATGTCGACACAAATCCGCGCCGTCGAGCGGGCCGCCCGCGTCCTCAAGGTATTGTCGGAAGACAGTGACGGTATGGGGGTGACCGAGGTTGCCCAGCGGGTCCAGCTCGGCAAGAGTACGACGCATCGGCTGCTGTCGTCGCTCAGCGAGGCCGACCTGGTGCGCGTGCGGCCTAGCAGCCGGCGCTATACGCTGGGCTATGGCCTTTTGCGTCTGACCGCGGAATGGCTCAACCGGATCGATGTGCGCACGCTGGCGCTGCCCCATCTCAGGGCGCTGCGTGAGCGTTCGCGCGAAACCGTCAGCCTGAACCTCAAGGATGGGCTGGAGCGGGTGGCGGTCGAGCGTCTCGACACCTCGCACGAGATCCGCTTCGTGGTCGATCTGGGACGGCCCTTGCCCTTGCACGTGGGCGCCGCGGGCAAGGCCATGCTGGCCTATATGTCGGAGGACGAGGTCGGCGCGGCATTCGACGCGGCCGGCCTGGAAGCGCGCCAGCGGCGGAAAATAGGCCGCGATCTGGCCGAGATCCGCCAGCTCGGCACGGCCCATACCATCGGTGAACGCGTCTCCGGCGCCGGTTCGGTGTCGGCGCCGATATTCAGTCATGAAGGCCTCGTGGTGGCCTCGGTCAGCGTGCTCTGCCTGGAATCGCGGCTGCAGAAATCGGTGGTCAAAACACTTCGCCACATGTGCCGCACGACGGCGCAGGCGATTTCCGGCGATCTCGGATGGCGCGGCGCCGGCAAACTTCACAACAAACCTCCGCCCGCTGGGCGGTAAGCAAGCAAGGAGGAAGAACGAGATGGTGGGGATCTGGGAGGTGGTTCGGCGTTCCAAACACGGGCCGATCATGCGCGAGGAGGATTTCGACCTCAAACGGCTGGTGCCCAAGGCCCGCGAGATGGTCAAGAAATACGACATCAAGATCGACCGCGATGCGCCAGTGCCCAGCGACGACGCCATGGCCGACCGGCTGTTTCAGGCCGGCATGGAATTGTTTCTCGAGGTTGGCGCATTCGTCATCGAGAACAACCGGGTGATCGAATTCACCCAGGCCGAGCTGAACGAAGCCCTGGAGTTTGCGCCCTCCGAAGTGCATGTCGGCGAGGGCCGCGACGCGCGGGTTATCAAGCAACGCAAGATCGAAGATCCCAGCCGGCCCATCCTGTGGACAACCTACGCCACCTGGGCGGTCAGCCAGGACGTCTACTATCCCATGGTCGAGGCCTACCTCTCCGACCCCTTGTGCGACGTCATCAATGCGCCCACGCTTTCGGTGGTGGACGGCGTCGAGATCGGTGTCGGTGATGCTACCGAATACTACGGCGCCTCGCGCATTGCCCAGATGCACCGCGAAGCGCGGCGCCGCGTCGGCCGGCCGGGCATGCCGGTGCTCAATCAGACGCCCTGCGGCGTCGAGGCCATCGGCATGCTGGCCGCGGCCCGCCACCTCAATCCCACGGATGGCTACTACGTGGCGCCGGTTTCCGAACTGCGCCTCGATCCCGACCGCTTGACCAAGGCCGCCTTCCTGCAGGACTGGAATGCCAACATCGGGCTGCTGTTTTCGGTCATTCTGGGCGGCATGGCGGGTGGCCCCGAAACCTCGGCAGTGGTCAACGTGGCCTACTGGTTCCTCGGCGCCCTGACCTCGAAGACACAATATTTCGTCTCCTTCCCGCTCAATATGATGGGCGTCAACAGCACCCATCGCGATACGCTGTGGACCATCAACATCAGCGGCCAGGCCATTTTCCGCAATTCCAATTTCGTCAGCTTCACCCAGCTGTTCACCCGCCACGGCCCCTTCACCAAGCTCTGCATCTACGAGTCCACCGCCTGGGCTTTGGGCGCACTCGCTTCGGGCTTCCAGCCCAGCTACATCGGCTTTGCCGGCGGCGGCAAGTTGAACCGGGCCAATCCGCTGGATTCGCACCTCATCGCCGAGGTCTGCCTGGGCGTGGCCGGCATGTCGCGCGAGAAGGCCAACGAGCTTTGCCTCAAGTTCAACGAAAAATACGAGGACAAGCTGTTGCCCGACCAGGATCTGGGCAAGACCTTCCCCGAACTTTACGACCTGGAAACCCGGCAGCCCCTGCCGGAAACCGTCGACCACTACAAGCGCATGAAGGATGAGCTGGCCAGTGAGGGCATTCCCTTCGTGACCTGAAGACAGCCCTACCCGGCAAACGACGACGATCAACGAGAGGAAATGGACAATGGCCAGCGAAACAGCGGCGGCAAACGACAGCGCAACCCAAACCCTGCTTGATGAGATCCGAGAATGCGTCATCGAAGGTGAGGACGAGCGGTGCGCCGAGTTGACCCAAAAGGCGGCGGACCAGGGGCTCGAGCCCAGCACCATCCTGGATCAGGCGCTGGTGCCCGCCATGAAACATATCGGCGACGCCTGGGACCGCATGGAGATCTTCCTGCCCGAGGCAGTGATGGCGGCCAACGCCATGAAGGCGGCGATGGCCATCGTCATCCCCATGTTCCAGGCCACCGCGGGTGGCTGGGAGCCCCGGGGCACCGTCGTCATCGGCACCGTCAAGGGCGATTTGCACGACATCGGCAAGACCATCGTCGGCAACATCTTGGCGGCCAACGGCTTCCAGGTGCATGACCTGGGCACCAACGTCTCGCCCGACCGTTTCATCGAGGCGGCCGAACAGAACAACGCCGACATCATCGGCCTGTCGGCCCTGATGACGACGACCATGCCGATCCAGCGCGATTTGGTCGAATTCCTGGCCGCCACCGATTTGCGCGAACGTTACATCGTCATGGTCGGCGGCGCGCCGACAACCGTAGAATGGGTCGAGAAGATCGATGCCGACGGCTGGGGCGGTGACGCCTATCAGGCCTGTGCCAAGGCCATCGAACTGGTCGACGCCAAGAAAAAGGCGGCCAGCGCCTGAGGCCTAAAGGAGAAGCAACATGCCAGCCGATTTGCAGATCAACTTCAAGGATTTGTCCGGCCGCTTGATGAATGCGCTCAATCTGGAAACACCGCCCGTGGGCGTGCTCTGGGCGACGCACAAGCCTGAAGGCGTGCAACGTTTCGAGGGCTCGCTCAAGGGCTGCCAGTTCCTCGACGTGGCACGCTTCGAGGGCCGGGTCTTTTACACCGACGCCGAAAGCCATGCGGACTGCAAGAACGGCAGCTATTACCTGGGCTTCAAGCCGGCTTTCGAGGGGCTCGGTTCGGGCGAGTGGCCGGGCGGCGACTATCCCGACAAGGGCCGCTCCATCTTCCGCACGCCGGTGGCCTTTCGCCGCACGCTCGAGCACTATTACGTGGTGCCCACCGGCACCATCAAATACATGGTGTTCGGGCCGCTCGGCGATTTTCCCTTCGATAATCGTAGTGGCGGCGGCATCGTCAACGTCTTCTGCACCGCCAAGGCCGGGGTTTTTCTCAGCCGCGCCGCGATCTACGAGGCCGGCGGCCTGGTCGACGGCAGCACCGGCCCTTCGGCCTGCTCGATGGCCATGGCCAAGCCGCTGATGACGGGCGAGACCTGCTTCACGCTGGGCTGCTTCGGCTTCCGCCAGTTCGTCCAGGCCAAGCCCGAGGAACTGTTCTTCGGCATTCCATTCGAGAAACTCGAGAACGTGGTCGAGAACCTTGAGCTGCTGCTCAGCCGGCGCCCCGATCTGGTCAAGCTGTTGGCCGAGCCGGTGGGTACGCCGCACGTCGCTTCCGAGGAAGAGATCGCCGTGCAGCGCTCGCCCGGCGCCATTCCCGAAGCCTGAGCGCCATGAACGAGAACGCCCCCAGCGACGGCCGACGCTATGTCGGCCACAACATCGGCCGCGCCGAATCACTGGAAAAAGTCAGTGGCCAGTGGATCTACGGCACCGATTTCACTTTGCCCGGCATGCTTTATGCCAAGGCCTTGCGCTCGCCCTATGCCCACGCCAACTTGTTGGCGATCGATACCAGCAGAGCGGCCAAGCTGCCGGGCGTGCGCGTCGTCGTCACCGGCGACGATGCGCCCTACCTGTTCGGCTCGGCGGTGCGCGACGAGCCCTTCATCGCGCGCGGCAAGGTGCGCTATGCCGGCGAGCCGGTGGCCGCCGTGGCCGCCATCAGCGAGGAGATCGCCCGCGAGGCCATCGACCTGATCGAGGTCGAATACGAAGAACTCGAGGGCATCTTCGATCCCCTGGCCGCCATGCAGCCGGGCTCGCCGCTGGTGCACGAAGACATTGCCGATTATCACCTCGAGCCGGTGTTCACGCGCTACCCGGACAGCAACATCATCAACCACACCAAGATCCGGCGCGGCGATATCGAGCAGGGGTTCGCGGAATCGGAAGAGATCTACGAAGACGTCTTCACCACCCAGTACATCCAGCACGCGCCGCTGGAGACCCACGTCGGCATCGCTCAGGTGGCGGCCGACGGCAAGGTGACTCTGTGGTCGAACAGCCAGGCGCCCTACAACTTCGTGCGCGACATGGCCGGGGCGCTGGATCTGCCCTACACCCAGGTGCGGGTGATCTGCACCGGCATCGGCGGCGGCTTCGGCTCCAAGCTCTACCTGCGTCCCGAACCGGTGGCCGTGGCGCTGGCGCTGCACACCGAGGGCAAGCCCGTCAAGCACGCCTTCACCCGGGTCGAGGAATTCACCGCTTGCGTGGCCAAGCACCCGGTGCATCTCACGTTCAAGACCGGCGTCAAGCGCGACGGAACCTTCGTGGCGCGCAAGATCACCGCCGTCTTCAATACCGGCGCCTATGCCGACACCGGGCCGCTGGTGTCGCGCAACGGCAGCTTCAGCGGCACCGGTCCCTATCGCTTCGACCACGTCTGGGTCGACAGCTACTGCGTCTATACCAACAATCCCCTGGGCGGCGCCTTTCGCGGCTACGGCGTGCCGCAACTGACCTGGGCCCACGAATCCCAGATGGACATGATCGCCGGGCGCCTGGGCATCGACCCGGCCGAACTCAGGCGCCGGAACCTCTTCGAGCTCGGCGATACCACCTGCACCGGCGAGGTGCTGCGCACCAGTGTCGGCGTCAAGGAGACCCTGGCCCGGGCCACCGAGGCGGCGGGCTACGGCCAGCCCCTGGCAAAGTCTTCCAGCCCCTATCTGCTGCGCGGCCGCGGCATCGCCACCATGCACAAGCTGACCTATACGCCGACCCACTCGACGGCCATCGTCAAGATGCAGCAGGATGGCTCGGTCAATCTCTTGTGCAGCTCGCTGGAGATCGGCCAGGGACTCTATACCGTGCTGCGCCAATTCATCGGCGAAAAGCTGGGTATTCCCTTCGAGCACATCTCCATCGGTGCGCCCGATACCGAATACACGCCCTACGACCAGTCGACCAGCGGCAGCCGTTCGGTCTTCCACATGGGCAACGCCGTCATCATCGCCTGCGACGACCTGATGCGGCAGGTTTGCGAGCTGGCGGCGCCGATGCTGGCGCGGCCGGTCGAGGACCTCGAGTTCCGCGACGGCGCGGTGTGGATCAAGGGCTCCAACGAATTCCTCGATTCGCCCGAAATCATCCGGCGCAAGTTCGGACCCCGCGGCAGCTCGATCCAGGGTCACGGTACGTTCATTCCGCCTAAAGCCCAGGCGCCCGACATGGAAACCGGCCAGAGCCCCAAAGTCTCGGCCTTTTGGATGTATGCCACCCAAGTCGCCGACGTCGAAGTCGATGCTGAAACCGGCCAGGTCAAGCTGTTGCGCATCGTCGCCGCCCACGACCTGGGCAAGGCCATCAATCCCGCCGATTCCGAGGCCCAGATCGAAGGCGGCGTGGCCCAGGGCGTGGGCGCCACCCTGCACGAGGAGATGATCGTGCAACAAGGCGTGGTGACCAACCCGACCTTCGCCGAATACAAGATCCCGACCGCCCGGGACGTGCCCGAGATCGTGCCCATCCTGGTCGAGGCCGAACACGAGGAAGGTCCCTATGGCGCCAAGGGCCTGGGCGAGCCGGTGCTGGCGCCGACCTCGCCGGCCATCGCCAACGCCATTTTCAACGCCACCGGTGCCCGCCTCACCAGCCTGCCGATCACGCCGGAAAAGGTGCTGGCTGCGTTGCAGGAGTTGCGGGATAGTCAGGAGACGAAATCGTGAAACAAACGGTCGCCTTCACGGTCAACGGCAGGCCCTACGAAGTCGACGTGCCGGTCAACTGGACTCTGTTGCGCCTGTTGCGTGACGAGCTTGGCCTGATCGGTACCAAGGACGGCTGCAGCCAAGGCGTCTGCGGTGCCTGCACGGTGTTGCTCGATGGTGTCACGGTGCGCGCCTGCCTCAGCCTGGCGGTGCGGGCCGACGGCCGTTCGGTGACCACCGTCGAGGGTTTGAAGCAGGACGGCAAGCTGCACCGCCTGCAACAGGCCTTCATGGACCAGGGCGCCGTGCAGTGCGGATTTTGCACGCCCGGTATGCTCTTGAGCTCGGCCGAATTGTTGGAAGAAAATCCCACGCCCAACGAGGACGAGGTACGCGAGGCCCTGGTCGGCAACCTCTGCCGTTGTACCGGCTACACGCGCATCGTCAGGGCCGTGGTGGCGGCGGGACAAGGCCAATGACGCTACCCAAGTTCAGCTACCGGGCACCCACCAGCGTCGAGGAACTGGTCGAACTGGTGGGGGAATACGGCGAAGACGGCCTGCCCGTGGCTGGCGGCACCAGCGTCGTGGTCATGTTGCGCGAACGCCTGGTACGGCCCCAGGCCTTGCTTAGCCTGACCGAGATCCCCGAATTGCGCCGCCTTGAAAGCAATGGCGTATTGCGGCTCGGCGCCATGGTTACGCACCGTGAAATCGAACGCTCAGGCCTGGTGCGCGATTTTGCCCCCATGCTGGCCCAGGCTTGCGGCCGGGTGGGCTCGCCGGCGATCCGCAACATGGGCACGCTATGCGGCAACATCGCGCATGGCGATTCCGCTTCCGACCCGGCACCGGCCCTTATAGCCCTTGGCGCCGAGGCCGTGGTGCAGGGGCCGGGCGGCGAGCGGCGCCTGGCGCTCGATAGCTTCTTCAAGGGATTCTTCGACACGGAACGGGCCGACGACGAGGTCTTGACCGCCATCGAGGTGCCGCCCGCAGCCGCCGGCAGTCGCCACGTCTTCCACAAATTCACCACTACTTCGGCCGAGGCCTTCGCGCTCGTCACCGTCTCCGTCTCCGTGGTGCCCGCCGCCGACGGCAGCTGCGCCGACTTGGCTATTGGCCTGGGTAGCGTCGGTCCGGCGCCGTTGCGAGCCCATGCCGCCGAGGCCGTGTTGCGCGGCCAGGCCGTCAACGCCGACAGCATCGCCGCCGCCGCCGAGGCCGCGGTCGGGGAATGCGACCCCACCTCCGACAGCCAGGGCTCGGCCGATTACCGGCGCCAGATGACCCGGGTCTGGTTGCGCCGCTGCCTGGCCCAGGCCTTCGAGCAAACCAGCCAGCCATGATCCGCTTCGCCGGTGCCCAGCGCCCGGTCCCGGCCACAGCCGGCGAGACGGTGCTGGCGGCGGCCCAGCGCGCCGGCATCGACATCGTCGCCACCTGCGGCGGCCGTGGCCGCTGCCGCTCCTGCCGCGTCAAGGTGCTCAAGGGCTCGCCACCGCCGGCCGGCATATCCGATCTGGTGCAGTTGGGCGACGACGAGGTCGGCGAGGGCTACCGCCTGGCCTGCCAGTTCACCCTGAGCGGCGAGGTCGAGCTGCAGATTGCGCCGCCCTTGGCCGAAAGCGCTTTCCAGATCCTCAGCGATACGGCCGCCGTCACGGGCCGGCTGGAGCTCGATTCCGGCGTGGCGCGGGATTTCGTCCGGCCCCGGCTTCCGGACGAGGAAAATCACCAGACCTCGGACCTGGAAGCACTTCTCCAGTCCCTGGACGGCGAGGCGACATTGGCTCTGGATACCCTGCGCGCCTTGCCGGCGGCGCTGCGCGAAAGCTCCGACGGCGTTACGGCGAGGCGCTTTGGCGGCCGCCTCATCGCGCTCGAGCCCGGCGATCGCCGGACCACGCTCGGCCTGGCTCTCGATGTTGGTACGACGACGGTGGTCGCCTACCTCATGGACCTCGACAGCGGCGAGAACCTGGCCACGGTCTCGGGCCTCAATCCCCAGACCGTCTACGGCGGCGATTTGATGTCGCGCATCGCCTTCGCCATGCAGGAGCCGGGCAACACCCGGCGCCTGCGCTCGCGCCTGATGCGCTACCTCAACGAACTGATCGGCGAGGCCTGCCAGCAAGCCCAAGTCGCGGCCACGGAGATCTACAAAGTCAGCGCCGTGGGCAACACCTGCATGCATCACCTGCTGCTGGGCATCGATCCCACGCATCTCGGCCAGGCGCCCTACGCCCCGGCGCTGCGTCGCGCTTATGTATGCGCTGCCCGTGAGGTCGGCCTCAAGGTCAACCCCGGCGCCCGGCTCTGTGCCCTGCCGCTGGTGGCCGGTTTCGTCGGTGCCGACAGCGTCGCCATGATCCTGGCCACCGGGCTCGACCGGCAGGACGGCGTGCGGCTGGCCGTCGACATCGGCACCAACGCCGAGATGGTGATGAGCCTCGGGGGCCGCCTGGTGGCCTGTTCGTCGCCGGCCGGGCCGGCCTTGGAGGGTGCCCAGGTGCGCTGCGGTATGCGTGCCGCATTGGGCGCTATCGACCGGGTGACGCTTGAGCAAGGCGACCTCTTGCTGCGCACCATCGGCGGCGCGCCGGCGCTGGGGCTTTGCGGCTCGGGCCTGGTCGACGCCCTGGCCGTGCTGCTCGACGCCGGCATCATCGAGGCCAACGGCCGCATGCCGCTGCGGGACGATTTGCCGCCGCCGCTGCAGGCTCGACTGCGGGCCGATGAGCGCGGCATACCCGAGTTTCTGCTGCTGGCGGCGGCCGACGCCGGCAACGAGCGGGATATCGTCCTCGGCCAGGGCGATATCCGCCAGATCCAACTGGCCAAATCGGCCATCCTGAGCGGCATCCAGACCTTGCAGCTTGTGCTGGGCGTGGCCGACGATGGGATCGACGAACTTTTGCTCTCGGGTGCCTTCGGCAACTATCTCGATTTGCAGAGCGTGCGCCGCGTCGGCCTGATCCCCGACCTGGCGGCGGAGAGGGTGCGCTACGTCGCCAATGCGGCCGGACTGGGGGCCCAGATGGCGCTGCTCTCGGAAACCGAGCGCCGCCGTGCCGACGACATCGCCAGCGCCGTCCGCCATGTGCCGCTGGCCGGCCATCTCGAATTCCAGGATATTTTCCTGGCCGCCACGGCATTTCCAAGCTAGCTCAATAAGGCCGTCAGGCCGGAGATGAAGACGATCACCAGCGATCCGCGGCGGTAGAGCTCGGGAACATGCTGGAACATGCGCGAGCCCAAGTGGACGCCGAGGGAAAAGGGCAGCGTCAACATCAGGCCCTGCAGCGCTTGGCTCGGGGAGATGGCACCGCTCAAGGCCAGCGGGGCGAAGATGAACAACGTGAAGAGGGTAATAATCATGGTGATGTTGGCGCGTTGCACCTCGGCCGGCTCGCCAGAGGCCAGTAGATAGAGCGACGCCACCGGCCCGCCGACCCCGCCCAGGCCATTGATCAGACCGGCGATGCCGCCGGCCACGGCGGCCGTCGCCAGGCTGCGCCGGCCACGGTAGATCCAGCCCCGCAGCAGCACCACGGCCAGGGCCAGCACGATGCCGCCGATAACCTTGCGCATCATCTGGGGATCGCCGCTGACCAGCAGCACGGTGCCCAGCGGCGTGACCGGGGCCGAGATCAGCGAGAGCGGCAGCACTTCACCCCAGGTGGTCCGCCGCCAGGCCCAGGGCAACATCTGCAGGCCGCCAAAAAGGCCCGACAGCATGGCCACGGCCACCGCCGTCGGTGGGGCGTAAAGCAGCGCCAGGAAGGGGATCATGACCAGACCGCCACCAAAACCGGCGAAGCCGCGAACGACACCGGCCAGGGCGACGACCGCCGCCGCCAGGGCAAACTGCAGACTGAAGATCTCGGGCAACGGAGCCATGGCCGAAGGGTCTAGCCGCGAAAGCCGTCGCCGGCAAGGCATGGCGAGTTGCCGAAAAGCGCTCTGGCTGTCACCATTGGCTCGACAGGCCAACCAGCGGAAGGAATCTCATGTCACGCGTCATCACCATCGGCGCGGCCCAGCTCGGGCCCATCCAGAAGGCCGAAAGCCGGGCCCAGGTGGTCGAGCGCCTGTTGGCGCTGATGCACCAGGGCAGTGCCAAGGGCTGCCAGCTGATCGTTTTCCCCGAACTGGCGCTGACGACATTTTTTCCCCGCTGGTACAGCCAGGACCAGGATGAAATCGACGCTTGGTTCGAAGCGGCCATGCCCGGCCCCGAAACCGAACCCCTGTTTGCCGCGGCCCGCGAACTCGGCCTGGCGTTCCATCTTGGCTACGCCGAAATGACCGTCGAAGAGGGCGAGCAGCAGCGCTTCAACACGGCCGTTCTGGTCGACGCCGGTGGCGAGATCGTCGGCAAGTACCGCAAGATCCACCTGCCGGGTCATGCCGAATATGATCCCGAGCGCGACTTTCAGCATTTGGAAAAACGCTACTTCGAGGTCGGCAACCTGGGCTTTCCGGTGTGGCGGGCGCTGGGCGGCATCGTCGGCATGTGCATCTGCAACGACCGGCGCTGGCCCGAGACCTATCGGGTGATGGGGCTGCAAGGTGTCGAGTTGGTGCTGCTGGGCTACAACACGCCAGCGACCAATTCCCAGTCCGACGAGGCGCCGCACCTGCGCGCCTTCCATAATCTCCTCAGCATGCAGGCCGGGGCCTACCAGAATTCGACCTGGGTGGTGGGCGTGGCCAAGGCCGGCAACGAGGACGGACATGAGTTGATGGGCGGCAGCGCCATCATCGCGCCGACGGGCGAGATCGTGGCCCAGTGCCGCACGCTCGGCGACGAGCTGGTGGTGGCGGATTGCGATCTCGACGCCACTCGTTTCGGCAAGGAAACCATTTTCGATTTTGCCCGCCACCGGCGCATCGAACACTACGGTTTGATCACCGAGCGCACCGGCGCCGAGCCGCCGCCATGAGCGGCGCCACGGGCACTGCCTCCAGCGGCGCCACGGGCACTGCCTCCAGCGGCGCCGAGATCATTGCCGCCATCGAGGCCAGCGGTGTCGAATTCGTCGTCGCGCTCCCGGATATCGTGACCAGCGAGAACGTGCTGAAGCCGCTCGCCGATCATCCCCGTATTCGCTTGGTGCGGGTCTGCAAGGAGGACGAGGGTATCTCGATCTGTGCCGCGCTGAGCTACTGCCAGCGCCGGGCGCTGCTGTTGATCCAGCAAACCGGGCTGCTCGATTCGCTCAATGCGCTGCGTGCCATCGCCGTCGAATACCACCTGCCGATCTGCCTCATGGTCGGGCTGCAAGGCAAGGAAGAGGGCGTGCCGCCGGCCCAGTCCGCGAGATATGGCGTCAGAATCGTCGAGCCCATTCTCGACGTCATGGAGGTGCGCCACCTGTTGATCGACGAGGCCGCCGACGTGGCCCGCATCGAGCCCGCCATCCAAGCCGCCTACCAGGCCTCGCACCCCGTTGTGATGCTGATCGGCCGGAGCCCGGGGCCATGATGCGGCGTGACCACTGCCTCGAGATCCTGGCCCGGCACCACGATGGAGAGATCGTCGTGGCCGCCTATCAGGCCGCTTTCGAATGGCAGGTCATCAAACCGGGACCGTTGAATTTCCTTTCGACGGGAGCCATGGGACAGGCCTCGTCCCACGCGCTCGGTTTCGCCCTGGGTCGGCCCGACAAGCGCGTCATCGTGCTCGATGGTGACGGCAGCTTGCTGATGAACCTGGGCAGTTTGGTGACCATCGCCAACGCGGCGCCGAGCAACCTGGTCCATATCCTCTGCCAAAACGGCACCTACGAGGCCAATGGCGGCCACCCCATACCGGGCCAGGGCGTGGTCAATTTTGCCGACCTGGCCCGGGCGGCCGGTTACCGGAGCGTCCACGAGGTGGCAAATCTCTATCACTGGGAAGCCGCGGCCGGCGGCATCATCGCCGAAACGGGACCGGTCTTCGTCGATCTCAAGGTCGAGCAAGGCGAGGCCTACCCGATGGACTTCTCCACCCTGCACAGCCTGGAGCAGCAGCAAGAGTTCCGTCAGGCGCTGCAGGCCGAGGCGCCGTCCCCCCCCACCCTGGCCCTCCCCCACAAGGAGGGAGGGAGCTAATTTTTTTGCCCCTCCCCCTTGATGGGGCTAAGGGATGCACACATCTTCAAGGGCGCAGCCAGTTGAAGCACGGGGAATTGACCACAGAGGCACAGAGGCACAGAGAGAGTTTTCAGGGCGCGCCGTGGCGGAATCTTCATGAGCCACCGGCTCTCAGCTGTCTTTTTGCCGGACACTGCCCTAGCGATGCAGGTATCAAGACTCTTCCTTGGCGATAACACCGGCCAGGCGACCGACGCCATTGGCCTCTTGGCAAATCTCTGTGCCTCTGTGCCTCTGTGGTCAATTCCCCGTGCTTCAACTGGCTGCGCCCTTGAAGATGTGTGCATCCCTTAGCCCCATGCGGGGGGCGGCTTAGCGCCGATCGCAAAGTTTGGTTTTTGCTGCTTGGTATTAGTGCAACGGGAGCAACGCGACCAGCCGCTACTGCGGCGCGCCCGCGCAGGCAGCGGAGCGGAGCGGAGCCGCCGTGAGCGACAAGAATCCTGAAGCGGATCTCGGACGAGATCCGCTTCAGGGATACGCCAGCTTGAGCTTGTAGGTATAGGCGCCGAAGGTAACTTTGGCGCCATCGGCGAAGTGTTCCTTGCTCTTGTCCAGCTTGCCGTCGTGGTCGAGGTCGATCCACAGGCCGTCGTTCTTGAACAGGCCATCGTGGCCGCGGCTCTCGAAGGCGATGGCCTGGTAGCGTTCGGCGCCGATGCGGATCCAGGCGCCGTAGTAGCACTGGGCATAGAAGCGCGGCCAGTTCTTGCCGCCGCTTTGGTTGACGAAAAACCACACCCGGTAGGGCCGCTGGGCGACGCTGCGCGGGCCGGCCACGTCGATCATGACGTCGAAGGCCGCCGCCATCTTGCCGGTGCCCTGGTTGCGGATGGGGCCGCCGTCGTCGGTCAAGTCCTCGTTGTTGTTGCGGTCGACCCAGACCGACCAGGTCTGGTTGTCGAGGTCGTCGAGCACGAAGCTGATGCGCCGGTCCTGGCCGTTGCCCAGCGGCAGGAAGCCATGCAGCACCTTTTTGGAGAGGTACTTGGGCTGGCGCTTGAGTTTCTCGTAGGGCTTGCCGGCGAGGCCGATGGCAATGCTATGGCCAGCCGCCAACCTCAGGGGAAAGCCCTTCTTGACGTAGGTGAACTGGGAATAGATGTCGACCGCCAGTTGCTGCTGGGCACCGGCGGCCGGGGCCACCAGGCAGATAGCCAGGCCGGAAAATACGGCCGCCAGCCGCAGCGCGGACCGGCGGCGAAGCGAAATCGCGCAAGTCATGGCCGGAACTCCCTGTCCGTTTCGCCAATTGTGCCGTTTCCTGGGCTCTCGGGCAACGTGGCGTTGACGGCGATGATTCCCTTGACGCCGCGTATGGGTTAAAACCAGCCATGACCCGCGCCTATTTCGGCACCGACGGCATCCGCGGCACGGCCAACCGCCATCCCATGACGGCGGAGGTGGCGTTGCGCGTCGGCATGGCGGCGGGCCGGCGTTTCATTCGTGGCAGCCACCGCCACCGCGTCGTCATCGGCAAGGACACGCGGCTTTCGGGATATCTGCTGGAGCCCGCGCTGACCGCCGGCTTCGTCGCCGTCGGCATGGACGTCACCCTGGCCGGTCCCCTGCCGACGCCGGCCGTGGCCATGTTGACGCGTTCGCTGCGGGCCGATCTCGGCGTCGTCATTTCGGCCTCCCACAACCCCTACCAGGACAACGGCATCAAGCTTTTCGGGCCCGACGGCTACAAGCTCTCGGACGAGGTCGAGTTGGAGATCGAGGCCCACATGGACGACCGCCTGGACGAAGGCCTGGCGGCACCCGACCGGCTCGGCCGGGCCCAGCGGCTGGACGACGCCGAAGGCCGCTACATCGAATTCGTCAAGGGCACCTTTCCCCGCCGGCGCACGCTGGACGGCATCAAGATCGTCATCGATTGTGCCAACGGCGCCGCCTACAAGGTGGCTCCCACGGTGCTTTGGGAACTGGGCGCCGAGGTGGTGGCGATGGGTTATGCGCCCGACGGCTTCAACATCAACCAGGGTTGCGGCTCGACCCACCCCGAGGCCATGGCCAGCCAGGTGGTGGCCCATGGCGCCCAGCTCGGCGTGGCGCTCGATGGCGACGCCGACCGCCTGGTGCTCTCCGACGAACACGGCGAACTGATCGACGGCGATCAGTTGATGGCCCTGATCGCGGCGCATTGGCAAGAGAGCGGCAAGCTCGCGGGCAACGGCGTCGTCGCCACGGTGATGTCCAATCTCGGCCTCGAGCGCCATCTCCAGGGGCTGGGGCTTGATCTCGTTCGCACCCAGGTCGGCGACCGCTACGTCGTCGAGCAGATGCGCCGCCAGGGCTTCAACTTGGGCGGCGAGCAATCGGGCCATATCGTGCTCAGCGACTACGTCACCACCGGCGACGGCCTGATCGCGGCGCTGCAGGCTCTGACCGTGATCGTCGAGGCCGAACGGCCGGCCTCCGAGGTGCTGCGCCGCTTCGAGCCCCTGCCCCAGTGCCTCAAGAACGTGCGCAGCGACGGCCAGGCGCTTGAGGACAGCGGGGTCAAATCGGCCCTGGCCGCGGCCGAAGCTCGGCTGGGAACGTCGGGCCGGCTGCTGGTGCGGCCCTCGGGCACCGAGCCCTTGATCCGGGTGATGGCCGAGGGCGAGGACGAGGTGCTGATCGAGGCCGTGGTCGACGACCTGATCGCCGCCGTCGCCGCCGCCAACGGCGCCGGCGGTGGCAGCGCGGAGTAGGCCGTGCAGGGCCGCGTGCTGATCATCGCCGGTTCCGATTCCGGGGGCGGTGCCGGGTTGCAGGCCGACCTCAAAACCGTCACCGCGCTGGGCGGCTACGGCGCCACCGCGGTAACCGCGCTGACGGCCCAGGACACCACCGGCGTGCATGGCATCTTCGAGGTGCCGCCCGCCTTCATCGCGCAACAGATCGAGGTCGTGCTGGCCGACATCGGCGCCGACTGCATCAAGACCGGCATGCTGCACTCGGCCGACGTCATCGCCACCGTGGTCGCCTGCCTCGAGGCCCGGGCGCCGGCGGTGCCGCTGGTGGTCGATCCGGTGATGGTGGCCAAGGGAGGGGCGCGGCTGTTGCTCGAGGAGGCCGAGGCGGCGCTGCGCCAGGAGCTGCTGCCCCGGGCCACGCTGCTCACCCCCAACCTGCCCGAGGCCGAGGTGCTGTGCGGCCAGAAGATCGCCGACGAAGGCGCCATGGCCGAGGCCGGAACCAAGCTCTGCGAGCTGGGGCCGGAGGCCGTACTGATGAAGGGCGGCCATCTGGAGGGCGATGTGGTCAGCGATATTCTGGTCACCAAGGTCGGCTTCGAGCGCTTTTCGTCCCCGCGCATCGAGAGCCGCCACACCCACGGCACCGGTTGCACGCTGGCCTCGGCCCTAGCCGTCGGCCTGGCCCAGGGACTCGAGCTCGAGGCCGCCGTGACCCGGGCTCGCGCATACGTGCACAAGGCCATCCTTCGAGCGCCGGGCCTGGGCGCCGGCCACGGCCCGCTCGACCACGGCCACACCATGAATCCCGAGACCTCGTGAGAGCGGAGCGATGGAACGCAGCCTGACCATCAGCTGGGACGACCCGGCGGCCTATGCCGAGCTTCCCGCCGACATGAGCTTCCTCGACATCTTCCGCGCCGTGGCGGCCGGCGAGCTGCCCCAGGCGCCCATCGGCCGCCTCATGGGCTTCGAGATCCTCGAGGTCGAGGAAGGCCGCGCCGTGGTCACCGGCCGGCCTGGTGAGCAGCACTGCAACCCCAACGGCTACGCCCACGGCGGCTATGCCGCGACGCTGCTGGATGCCGCCATGTACTGCGCCATCGCCACTTCGCTTAGGGACCGCACGCCGTGGACCACCATCGAACTCAAGATCAACTACATCCGGCCGCTGGGCCCGGCCACCGGGCTGGTGCGGGCCGAGGGCCGGGCCATCCACGTCGGCCGCCGCGCCGGCACGGCCGAGGGCCGGCTTTTGGATGCCGCGGGCAAGCTTTACGCGCACGGCACCACGAGCTGCATGGTCGGAGCCTGAAGGGGGAAGCGCCATGAAAATTCCGCTCTACCAGATCGACGCCTTCACGGACCGCGTCTTCGCCGGCAATCCGGCCGCCGTCTGCCCGCTTGAGACCTGGCCGGGCGACGACCTGATGCAATTCGTGGCCAGCGAGAACAATCTTTCCGAGACCGCCTTCTTCGTCGGCCGTGAAGGGCGCTACGAGTTGCGCTGGTTCACGCCGGCGGCCGAGGTCGATCTCTGCGGCCACGCCACCTTGGCGACGGCGCATCTGATCTTCAGCCGGCTCGAGCCGGGACTGGAAAAGCTGGCCTTCGAAACCCGTTCGGGCACGCTTCAGGTGGAGCGCGAGGGCGAGCGGCTGGTGATGGATTTCCCCGCTCTGCCGGGCCAGCCGGTGGCGCCGCCGCCGGCCCTGGTGGCGGGCCTGGGGATCGAGCCCGAGGCCGTGCTGGGGGCCGACGATTATCTTGCGCTGCTGGCCGACGAGGCGGCGGTGCGCACGCTCGAGCCCGATTTCGCGGCGCTGGCGCAGCTCGACCGGCGCGGCCTCATCGTCACTGCGGCCGGTTCGGACTGCGATTTCGTCTCGCGCTTTTTTGCCCCCCGCTATGGCATTCCCGAGGACCCGGTGACGGGCTCGGCGCACTGCACGCTGGTGCCCTACTGGTCGGCGCGCCTGGGCCAGAGCGAGCTTCATGCCCGCCAGCTTTCGGCCCGGGGCGGCGAGCTCTGGTGCCGGGACCAGGGTGCGCGCATCAAGATCGCCGGCCAATGCGCCTTTTTCCTGCAGGGCGAGATCGATGTCTGAGGCCGAACCGGCACTGAGCGTCGAGATCATCCGGGCCCGAAGCCCAGACGACCAGGCCGAGGTCAAGGCGCTGTTTCTGGAGTACGCCCAATCCCTCGATTTCAGCCTCTGCTTTCAGGATTTCGACCGCGAGATGGAGACTTTCCCCGGAATGTATGGGCCGCCGGACGGGCTCTTGCTGCTGGCCCGGGTCGATGGCAGCGCCGCCGGAGCCATCGGCCTCAGGTTCGAATCCCAAGCTGGCGGCGGCCGCATTTGCGAGATGAAGCGGCTTTACGCCCGGCCGGACTTTCGCCGCCTGGGGCTGGGCCGGCGCCTAACGGAAGCGCTGATCAATGGGGCCCGTGAGCTCGGCTACCAGGCCATGCGCCTCGACACCATGCCCTCGATGATCACGGCCACGGCGCTTTACCGGGCGCTTGGCTTCCGGCCCATCGCCAACTACAACCAGGGCCCGGCCGAACTCAAGCATTTCGAATTGAACCTCGAGAAGCCCCCCGCAACATGACCATCAAGATCGCCGTCATCCCGGGCGACGGCATCGGCCGCGAGGTGGTGCCCGAGGGCATCCGCGTACTCGAAGCGGCGGGCCGGCGCTTCGGCCTCGACTTCGCCTGGCGGGAATTCAATTGGTCGTGCCAGGACTATCCGCAAAGCGGCCGCATGATGCCCGAGGACGGCATCGAAACGCTGGCCACCTGCGACGCCATCTACCTCGGCGCGGTGGGCTATCCCGGCGTGCCCGACCACGTCTCGCTGTGGGGCCTGCTGATCCCCATCCGCCGGGCCTTCAACCAGTACGCCAACGTGCGCCCGGTGCGGCTCTTGGACGGTGTGCGCTCGCCCCTGCGCGACCGGGCGCCGGGCGAAATCGACATGGTCATCGTGCGGGAAAACGTCGAGGGCGAATATTCCCAGATCGGCGGTCGGCTCTATGCCGAAAGCGAGGCCGAAACGGTGGTCCAGGAGTCGATCTTCACCCGGCGCGGCGTCGACCGCATCATGCGGTATGCCTTCAAGTTGGCGCAGGGGCGCCGGCAAAAGGTCACTTCAGCCACCAAATCCAACGGCATCATCCACACCATGCCCTTCTGGGACGAACGTTTTTCCGTCGTGGCGGCCGAACACCCGGATATCGAGACCGACCAGTTCCACATCGATATCCTCTGTGCCCACTTCGTACAGCACCCCGACTGGTTCGACGTGGTGGTGGCCAGCAACCTCTTCGGCGACATTCTCTCGGATCTGGGCCCGGCCGTGGTCGGCGGCATCGGCCTGGCACCCTCGGCCAACATCAACCCCGCCGGCGACGCGCCCAGCATGTTCGAGCCGGTGCACGGATCCGCCCCCGACATCGCCGGCCAGGGCCTGGCCAACCCGGTGGCCCAGATCTGGTCGGGCGCCATGATGCTCGAGCATTTGGGCCAGGCCGAGGCGGCGGCGGCCATCGTCGGCGCCATCGAAACGACACTGGCGGATGGCTCGGCCCACACCCCGGACTTGGGCGGCAAGGCGACGACGGTAGAGGTGGGCCAGGCGATCGCCGAGCGGATCTGAGCCCGCTCCTGCCTCTGCCCCTGCACCGGCGCTGCCCCCTTTTTCGGCAGGACGAGGCTGACCCGCCCTCCGCCGGCTGATCTCCACCGCCGGCACCTCTTGCCCGCGCATACATCGCAGGGTTGGGTGTTCTGGTCTGGGCCGCGCTTTGGTACCGCAGCGGCGATGATGTGCTGGCCGGCAGGGTCGTCGTCATCGCGGCCGGTTTCGCGCTGGGCGTCGTTCTTCAGCGCTCGCGGTTCTGTTTCTCGCGGGCCATTCGCGAGCCCCTGATGACCGGTGACGGCGAGCAGAGCAAGGCGGTGATCCTGGCCCTGGCGCTGGGCGTCCCGCTGGCTTCGCTGATGTTCGCCAAGGAGATCATCGATCCCTATCTGGCCATTCCGGCGACCTTCTGGCTGGGCTCGCTGCTCGGCGGCACGGTCTTCGGCGTCGGCATGATCCTGGCCGGCGGCTGCGCCTCGGGCTCGCTTTGGCGCATGGGCGAGGGACACCTGAAGCTCTGGGTCGTGGTCTTCTTTTTCGCCTGGTCGGGCTCCACCTTCAGTGCCGTGCTTCGGCGCTGGGAGGTGATGTCGACGGAAATGACCCTGGACCTGGTCGAGGCCACCAAGGTCGGTTACCAGGCTTTCCTGCCCGCCATGACCGGCGGCTGGAGCGCCACATATGTGCTCAGCTTCGGCCTCTTGCTGCTCTGGTACGGGCTGGTTCGCTACAACGAATCGACCCAGCGTTTCACCGTCTTCTGAGCTGCCGAGACGGCTTCGCAAACAATGGAGGTTGGTATGAAAATGAAATCCCATGTGCTGCCAAAACTGCGGCGCAGCCTTCTTGCGACGTTGGCACTCGTATTGGCCTGGCCCCTGGCGGCTCGCGCCGAGCCGGTCAGTTTCAAAGACGATGTTTTTCCCATCCTCGAACTCAGGTGCCTGGAATGCCATCAGCCCGGGACCAAGGGTTTCGAGCAGAGCGGCCTGGATCTCCGGACCTACGAGGGACTGATGACGGGAACCAAGCACGGTCCCGTGGTGGTGCCGCGAAGTGCCTTCACGAGCAACCTGATCGTGGTGGTCGACCACCGTGCCAAGGCCCGTATGCCCCACGAGGGCAAGCGGTTATCGAAGTGCGAACGGCTGCTTCTGAGATTCTGGGTCGACCAGGGCGCCCGGAACAACTGATACCGAATCCGAATGATTAACCCGCATTTCTACGTTCTCGCCACCTTCCATGAGGAGGGACGGCAAGATGTTGCCGAAAAAGGGCAGGTTCTTGCCTGGCGGGGAGGAAGGTGAGTTTCAGGGCCAATCCACGCCGAGGCGATCTCGGCCAAGCTGACTTGTCGGCGCGTATTCATCACCGGCCGCTACCGCAAGGTGTTGATGGCAGGCCAGCGAATGGCCGCCGCTATCGTCCTGCGGCAACGCGGCCCGCGCTAGAGCATTTCAAGTTTTGTTGGAATCGCCCGGCCACCCGCTCCCCCTCCCAACCACCCACAGGGTACCATTGATGGGTGGTTGGGAGGAGGAGCGGATGGCCGGGATCAATCTTGAAATGCTCTAGTCTCAACAGTTTCTGAGGTGGTCCCGGAAAATCGGACAGGAGGGTAAGGTGTATTCCGCCGGACGACGGAGGAGTACGAGATCACGAAGCGACGCCGGTTCACGGCGGACGTGTCGTTCCGCTCCGCCCCCTGTGTGCTCGACCTACCTCGATCCGCGGACGACCTGAAGGCCATCGCCCTGCCCCAGTGCCAACCGCTGCCGGCGTTTCCAATTGCCCGGCGCGGGTTTATATTGCGCGCCTGCACCTGGAGGGGTGGCCGAGTGGCTTAAGGCGCACGCCTGGAAAGCGTGTGGGGGTTCACGCCCCTCGCGGGTTCGAATCCCGCCCCCTCCGCCAGTTTTTTGTATCAACCTATTGATAAACAATAATTTTTTCAGGTACGCCCTGCACCTACCCATAAAACAACCCATATGCCGCACAGCCCTTCTTACCGAAAATTGGCTGAAATTTGGCATCCTGGCGAACGG
>JASLXG010000008.1 GCA_030740435.1 Alphaproteobacteria bacterium
TCAACGAAACGTCCAATCCGGCATAGTACTTCATGGCTGCTCTCCTTAACGCTTCTTGTGGCTGGAACATCCAGACCACGTTCCAAAAGCTCGGAGAGTAGCCACCCTCAGCGCCGATTACCCCATCTCTGTGGTTAATCCGCATTCTTTTTCCCAGGCGAATCCCTCAAAAGGAATCCGCTACTTGAGGATCTGCGCCAAGCCCGCGGTCACCAGCACCACGCGGTCGGCCACCCGGGCCACCTCTTGATGAAGCCTGCCGGCATCGTCACGGAAGCGGCGCGCCAGGGGGTTCTCCGGCACGATGCCCTGGCCGACCTCGTTGGAAACCAAAACGATAGGGCCGGCGCAGCGGCCGAGGGCGGCGATCAGGGCCGCCGCCTCGGCCTCGATATCTCGTTCGGCCAACGTGATATTGCTTAGCCAGAGCGTCAGGCAGTCGACCAGCACGGCGCGGCCCCCCTGGGCCTCACGCACCAGCGCCGCCGCCAGTTCCAGGGGCTCCTCGACCGTCATCCAGGCCTCGCCGCGACGTTCCCGGTGGTGGCGAATGCGGGCCTGCATCTCGGCGTCGCCCGCCTCGGCCGTGGCCAGGTAGATCCGCGTCCCTGACCAGTCCGCCAACAATCCCTCGGCATAACGGCTCTTGCCCGAACGGGCGCCGCCGAGCACCAGGGTGAGGGGCGGAAGACTGTTTGTGGTGGGCTCGGTCATGGTTTCCTGTCGGCGGTTCGGGAGGCGTTACCCTGTCTAATATATCTCATTGACAGGGTACGCCAGCTATGGCCCTATTTGGCCAAGCGACGGTTCCCATAAGCGGGATGAAAAGGGAACCCGGTGCGGCGACAGGGCCAAAACCGGGGCTGCCCCCGCAACTGTGAACGGTTCGCCTGCGACGAAGAGACGGCCACTGGGATGGCGCTCGAAAATCAACCCGGGAAGGCCTGCCGCAGGCGCCAAACCGTGAGCCAGGAGACCTGCCGTTGCCGTGTAGGACCGACTGCGTCGGACGGGGCGTTCCGGCGGTTCAGGATCGCACTCCTGTGACTGCTGAGAAGACCGGCACCGAGGCTCGACGGTGCATGAGATCGATTGGTTTGAAACAAAGAAACAGGAGTTCGTCATGGCAGTTCAGCTTACTTCCACGGCAAAGGCCGCCCCGACGGCCGGCATCGGCGTCAGGACCTCGGCACTCGCGGCCCTGGTTTTCGGCCTGATCATGCTTTACGGCGTGGGCTTCGCGCAGCCACAGGCCATTCATGACGCGACTCACGATTCGCGCCACGCCACGGCCTTTCCCTGCCACTGAATTTGGCGATATTCCGGGCCATCGTCTTTGCCGCCGCTCTTGGCGGCCTGGTGGCGGGTGTCTTCCTCACCGGGATTCAGAGCTTCAAGGTACTGCCGCTGATCTCGCAGGCCGAGGTCTTCGAGACAGCAGGCAGCAGTCACGGTCACGGCGACAATTCCGGCCACAGCCACGACAAGGAAAGCCAGGCTGAGCCTGGCGTGCCGTCACTGCAATTCAAGCGCCTCGGCCTGACGCTGTTTGCCAACGTGCTCACCGGCATCGCCTTTGCGCTCATGCTGACTGCCGGCCTGGCCCTCAAGGGTGGCGAAGACGTACGAGAAGGATACCTATGGGGACTGGCGGGCTTTGCCACCTTCAGCCTGGCTCCGGCCTTGGGCCTGCCGCCCGAGCTGCCGGGCTCGGCCTACACCGACCTGGAGGCACGCCAGATCTGGTGGGCCGCCACGGCACTGGCCACGGCCGTCGGCATCGGGCTTATGGTGTGGGTGTCCGGGTTGGCGCTCAAGGTGCTCGGCGCCGTGATCATTGTCGCCCCCCACGTCGTCGGCGCGCCGCACCCGGAAAGCTTCGAAGCAGGCAACCTGCCGGCCGAATTGGCGGCGGCTTTCGTTTCCGCCACCCTGGTCGCCAATTTGCTCTTTTGGCTGGTCATCGGCGGCGTCTCGGCCCACGCCTACAAGCGCCTGGCGCCCACCGAGCCAGCCCAATAATCTAATCGAAATGGAGTGAGAGGAAAAATGCCCAAACTTAGCCGCACGCTTATCGCCACCGCGTTCACATTCCTCGCCGCCGCCCCGGCCCTGGCCCACGGCCAGAGTCCCTCGGCCGGCTTCGCCGAAGCGCACGCCCACCCGCACGGTATGGAATGGCTCGTCGGCCTGGCCGCGGTAGCAGCCATCGCCGCGCTCTTTGGTACCGGCCGACGTTGGGCGCGGAGCTCAGCCCGCCGCGATTAGGTGGACGAACGATCCCGCCACCCGGCCCTGACGGCGGCCCAGCGACCCTAGATCGCGGCCCGAGGCGTCGCGGGCGCTGAACAAAGCCGCCTCGCCCTGCTCCTTAAGTATCGTGGCGTAGTGGAACTCGTGGCCGCGGAAGCGGCTGCCGGCGGGCCCCAAAACACCGTCCGCGACGGTTTCGACATCACGGTAGCCGAGATGCAAGCGGCGCTCGGCAAAGCTGCTTTCCAGCGGCAACAGCCCGGCCATGGCGTGGCGCTGGCCGGCCGCGTCGACCAGGCCCTGGCCCAGCACCATATAGCCGCCGCATTCGCCGAAAATGGCGGCCGTTTGGGCGGCCCGGCGCAGGCCATCGAGGAATTTCCCGTTGCCGGCCAGGCGGCCGGCATGCAGCTCGGGATAGCCGCCCGGCAGGTATATGGCATCGGCGGCGGCGTCGGGCGCTTCGTCGGCGAGCGGCGAAAAGGGCACGATCTCGGCTCCCTGGCGGCGCCAATCGGCGAGGACATGGGGATAGCAAAAGGAAAACGCCAGGTCCGAAGCCAGCGCAATGCGCCCGCCCAGCACCGGCATGCCACTCGGTGGCAAGGCGCTGGCGCCCTGTTCGCTAAGCACCGGCTGACGGGCCAGGGCGCCGAGCGCGTCTACATCGAGGTGCTGGCGCATGGCAGCCGCCGCGGCGGCCAGGAAATCCTCCAGTGCCGGGATTTCGGCGGCCTGGACCAGGCCGAGATGGCGGTCCGGCAGCGCCAGTTCGGCACGGCGTGGCAGATAGCCGGCGATGGTCACGCCAAGCGGCTCGCAGGCCCGGCGCAAGGTCTCAATGTGGCCCGGGCCGCCGACCCGGTTGAAGATGACGGCGGCCAGGTCGAGATCGGAGCGGTAGGCGGCAAAGCCATGCACCAGGGCCGCAGCGCTGCCGGCTTGGGCCGCCACGTCGACCACCAGCACCACCGGCAGGCCCAGTTGGGCTGCCAAATCCGCGGTCGAGCCCGAGCCGTCGGAAGCGCCGTCGAAAAGCCCCATGACGCCCTCGCCGATGACCAACTCGGCGCCCTCGGCGGCCAGACCCAGGCCGGCCGCCATGGCGCCCGGCGTCATGGCCCAGGGATCGATGGTCTGGCAGGGCCGGGCGCTGGCGGCGGCGTGAAAGGCCGGGTCGATATAGTCGGGCCCGACCTTGAATGAGGAAACCTTGACGCCCCGGTCGTGCAAGGCCCGCAACAGCCCCAACGTCACCGTCGTCTTGCCGCTGCCCGAGGCGGGCGCGGCGATGATCAGGCCGGGAACGAGGCCTTCAGGCCGTGTCACTTCGGCTCTTCAAACCCAGCGGGTCGGCCTCGAGCACGCGGCCGCCCAGCGCCCCCAGCCAGTCGAGGCCGGCGCGCAAGCGGACCACCTGGCCGATGATCACGATGGCCGGCGGCTCCAGGCCGCTGGCCTCCAGGTCGGCCAGACAGCCGCCCAGCGTGGTTTCGACCACAACCTGCTCCGCCATCGTGGCCTTGGCGATCACCGCCACCGGCTCGTCGGACGCGCGGCCGCCGGCCATCAGGTTTTCGCTGATAGTGCCGAGATGCTTGATCGCCATATAGAGCACGATCACCGGCGAGGCCTTGGCCAGGGCCTGCCAGTCGATGCCATCGGGCACTTCGCCGGTCGAGGCATGGCCGGTGAGGAAGGTGACCACGGAATTCACGTCGCGGTGGGTGACGGGAATGCCGGCATAGGCGGCGCCGCCGACGCCGGCCGAGATGCCGGGCACGATGCGGAAAGGAATTCCGGCCTCGACCAGGGCCAGGGCCTCTTCGCCGCCGCGGCCGAAAACCAGCGGGTCGCCGCCCTTCAGCCTGAGCACGCGCTTGCCTTCACGCGCAAGTTGGACCAAGCGACGCGAAATATCGGGCTGGCGCGGCGAGGGCCGGCCGCCGCGCTTGCCGGCATATTCGAGCTCGGCGCCGTCGCGCGCCAGGGCCAGGATGTCGGGGCCCACCAGGGCGTCGTAGACCACCACGTCGGCGGCCCTGAGCGCGTGATAGCCCAGCAGCGTACAAAGCCCGGGCTCGCCCGGCCCGGCGCCCACCAGCCAGACCCAGCCCGGCGCGAATTCCGGCAACTCGAAAGGAAACTCCGTCATGGCCCGGTTTTACACGCAGCTCCACGGGTAGGCCAGAGTGGATCTCATGGGATGAGCTCCACTCTGGGTTTTTGTCGCTCACGGCGGCAGAGCTGCGCTCCGCAGCCTCCGCGGAGGCGCCGCAGGAGCGGCGGGTCGCGTTGCTCCCGTTGGCTTTTTGTCGCTCACGGCGGCGGACCTAAAGGTCCGCTGCCTGCGCGGGCGCGCCGCAGTCGCGGCGGGTCGCGGTCGCTCTCGTTGCAATAAATGAACAAGCAGCAAAAAACCACGCTGTGGGATCGGCGCTATGCCGGCCCCCTTTGGGGGACGGAGGCCAAGGGCGCGGATGCGCCCGCCCGGTGAGGGCCCAGCAAAAAGCGGCCTCGAGCGATTCGCTTCGAACGTGAATCGCTCTAATAATGGGGCCATGAACGAGAAGCCCGAGGGACCCCTGCGACGGGGCTGGACCACCGGCGCCTGCGCCACCGCGGCCACCCGGGCGGCCTTCACGGCGCTGCTGGGCGGCGGCTTTCCCGATCCCGTGACCATCACGCTGCCCGGCGGCCAACGGCCGGCCTTTGCCCTGGCCCGCGAGGTCCTGGAATCCGAAAGCGCCAGCGCTGGCATCATCAAGGACGCCGGCGACGATCCCGACGTCACCCATGGGGCACTGGTGCTGGCCACGCTGAGGCGCGGCCCCGCCGCCAGCGGCATCGTTTTCCGGGCCGGGCCGGGCGTCGGCACGGTAACCCGGCCGGGCCTGGCGCTGGCCGTCGGCGAGCCGGCCATAAACCCGGTGCCGCGCCGCATGATGCGCGAGACGGTAGCCGAAATCGCGGCTGAGCACGGCGTGCCAGCCGACGTCGAGATCTCGCTTTCGATTGCCGACGGCGAGGCCCTGGCGAACCGCACCTTGAACGGCCGCCTGGGCATTGTGGGCGGGCTCTCGGTGCTGGGCACCAGCGGCATCGTCATCCCCTATTCATGCGCCGCCTGGATCGCCAGCATCCGCCAGGGCGTGGACGTGGCCCGGGCCGGCAGCTTCGATCATGTCGCCGCCAGTACGGGCACGACCTCCGAGGCCGCGGTCAAGGCGCACTACGGCCTCGACGAGGCAGCGCTGATCGAGATGGGCGATTTCGCCGGCGGCCTGCTCAAGTACCTGCGGCGAAACCCGGTGCCGCTTCTCACCATCGCCGGCGGCTTCGGCAAGCTGGTCAAGCTGGGCCAGGGAGATCTCGATCTTCATTCCGGCCGCAGCCAGGTCGATTTCGAGTGGCTGGCCGGGGGGCTGGCCGAACTCGGCGCCGGGGCCGATGCGGTGGCCCGCGCGCGCTCGGCCAACACCGCCGCCGAGGTACTGGAGATGGCGCGGGGTCAAGATCTGCCCCTAGGCGATTGGGTGGCGGCACGGGCCGGCGAGACGGCGCGGCAAACGGCCGGCGACGCCGTTGCCATCGAAATCCTGGTCTACGACCGGGCCGGGGAACCGGTAGGTCGCGATGGCTAGCAATAGACCTGCCAAAAAGTGGTCCCTGGCCAAAAAGTGGTCCCTGGCCCCACTTATTTTGCCGAAAAGCGCCACTATCCGCCGTTTTTCGCCGAAGAGGAACCCACAAGAAAGGGTCCCTGTCCCCAGTTTTCCGGTGAGAGATGCGAGCTAGGATTCTAATTCTCGGCGGTACCGCCGAGGCCCGCGAGTTGGCCACGCTGGCTGATGCGGCGGGGCTCGACGTGGTCACGTCTTTTGCCGGCCGGATGCCCGCGCCACGCCGGCCGCCGGGTGAGGTGCGCGTTGGCGGCTTTGGCGGTGCCGAGGGACTGATGGCGTATCTCGACAGCCAGCAGATATCCGCCCTGGTCGACGCCACCCATCCCTATGCCGTGCAGATCTCGGCCCAGGCTGCGGCGGCCTGCGACCGCCTCGATCTCGCGCGCCTGATGCTGCGGCGCCCGCCCTGGACGGCCGAGCCCGGCGACCGCTGGATCGAGGTGGCGGACGACGCCGAGGCGGCGGCGGCGCTGCCCGGCCTGGCCAAGCGTGTGCTGCTGACCGTGGGCCGGCGGGCGCTTGGCGCCTATGCAGGCCTCGACGGCATCAGGTTTTTCGTACGCCTGGTCAGCCCGCCCGGCGATTTGCCCCTCGACTGCCAGGTCATTACCGGCCGCGGCCCCTTCAGTCTCGAGGACGAACGCGCGCTGCTGACTGATCACGCCATCGACGGCCTGGTCAGCCGCCAGAGCGGCGGCCCGGCGACCTACGGCAAGATCGCCGCCGCCCGCGAACGAGCAATTCCGGTGGTCATGATCCGCCGCCCCCCCTTGGTGGCGGGCGAAACCGTCGAGACCCCCGCGACAGCGCTCGACTGGCTCAAGCTTGCCGCTGCCTGAAGCGCGCGCTACCGTTCTTTTTTTCTTGTCGGAGATTCCCATGCCGTCCAGCGACCTCGCGTCCAAGATCATGAATGCCGTCGACGAGGGCTTCGACGACCAGGTCGCCTTCACCGCCGAGTTGGTCAAATACCCCTCGCTGCGCGGCCAGGAACACACTGCCCAGGACTTCATGGCCCGGGAGATGCGCGGCCGCGGCCTCAGCGTCGACCGCTGGCAGGTGCGCATCGAGGACATCCAGCACCTGCCCGGATTCTCTCCGGTGCACGTTTCCTACGACAACGCCTTCAACGTGGTCGGTGCCCACCGGCCGGACAATCCAAGCGGGCGCTCGCTGATCCTCAATGGCCATATCGACGTGGTGCCGGTGGGGCCGCTCGACATGTGGGATACGCCGCCGTTCGATGCGCGTATCGAGGACGGCTGGATGTACGGCCGCGGCGCGGGCGACATGAAGGCCGGGCTGGGCGAGATGCTGTTCGCCATGGATGCCCTCAAGCGCATCGGCCAGGTGCCGGCGGCCGACGTCTTCCTGCAGTCGGTGATCGAGGAGGAATGCACCGGCAACGGCGCACTGGCGTGCCTGCAACGCGGCTACCGGGCCGAGGCGACGCTGATCCCCGAGCCCATGGGGGACTCGCTGGTGGGCGCCCAGATCGGCGTGCTCTGGTTCCAGGTCAAGCTGCGCGGCCGCCCCGTCCACGTGCTGGAGGCGGGCTCGGGCGCCAACGCCATCGAGGCGGCGTTCCCGCTGATGCAGGCCTTGCACGGTCTCGAGGAACGCTGGAACGGGGACGACCGGCGCCACGCCGCCTATGCTGACGTGCACCACCCCATCAACCTCAACATCGGCCGCATCGAGGGCGGCGACTGGCCCTCCAGCGTGCCGGCCTGGTGCATCTTCGACGTGCGCATCGCTACCTATCCGGAACAGGACCTCTCCGAGGCCCGGCGCGAGATCGAAGACACCATCCGGGCGGCGGCGCAAAAAGACTCGTTCCTGGCCAATTCGCCGCCCGAAATCGTCTACCACGGCTTCTTCGCCGAGGGCTACGAGCTGGCCAACGCCGACGCCGCCAAGGCCGTGCTGGCCGCCGCGCACGAAGCGGTCAACGGCAAGCCCCTGCAAAAGGTGCCGACGACAGCCACCACCGACGCCCGCTTCTTCGGCCTCTACGCCGACACGCCGGGCCTGGTCTACGGGCCGCGGTCGGAAAACATCCACGGCTTCAACGAACGCGTGGAGCTCGAATCGGTGCGCCGCAACACACAGACCATGGCGCTGTTCATCGCCGAGTGGTGCGGGCTGCAAGCGGTTTAGGGCACGCTGGCATGGATTTCGAGTTCATCGACTTCAGCGTCCAAGACGCCGTCGGCTGGTTCCGCTACAACCGCCCACCCGTCAACGCCGTGCACTGGCCCATGCTGCGCGAGTTGCCAGGGGCGCTCAGCGCCGTCCTGGGAGACCCATCCGTGCGCGTGCTGGTGCTGGCCAGTGCGCTTAAGAAATACTTCGCCGTCGGCGCCGACCTCGAAGTCTTCCGCGGCATCGACGAGGCCGGCATGACGGAGTGGGTCGACCGCAGCCTGGAAATCATGCACCTCCTGCAACAGAGCGAAAAACCGGTACTGGCCGCCATCAACGGCACCGCCGTGGGCGGCGGCTTCGAGGTGGCGTTTCACTGCGATCTGCGCTTTTGCGCTGACAACGCGAAGCTCGGCCACCCCGAGATCGACATCGGCTTCATCCCCCCCATCGCCACGACGCAAAGCCTGGCCCGCCTGCTGGGGCGGCCCGCCGCAATTAAGTATCTTTTCGACGGCCGGATCCTGACGGCCCAGGAGGGTCTGGAGATCGGCCTGGTCGACGTGCTCTGCCCGGCCGAACGCTTGCGCAGCGAGGTCCAAACCTACGCCGCCGGCCTGGCCCGCAAGCCGGCCCAGGCTCTGGCCGCCATCCGCAAAACCATAACGCTGGGCGGCGGCATGACGCTGGCGGACGGCACCGCATACGCCCGCCAGGCCGCCATCGCGCTATCGCAGACCGCGGATTTCCAGGAAGGCGTGGTGGCGTTTCTGGAGAAGCGCGAGGCGGAGTGGGAATAACCCCTAATCCGGCACCGTAACCTGGGCCTGGCCCACCGCAACGGTGGCGCCCTGGGTGTTGAAAGCCGTCAAGCCGACGACCACGAAGCTCTGGCCTGGCGCCCGGGGGTGGAGCTCGATCACCGTGCCTTCGCAGCGCAGCGTCTGGCCGACCTCGACAGGGCGGGTGAGCTTGGCCTCGATGGAATTTACGAAGGCGCCGCCGTGCTGCCAGGCGCGCAGGATGACCGAGGTCATGAGCGTCATGGTGAACATGCCGTGGCCCACGGTTTTTGGTGTGCCGAAGACTTGCGCTTCCTTGCACCATTCGACGTCGGTGTGTACCGGGTTGTAGTCGAGATGCGCCACGGCACAGAGGTCGATTGTGTCCTGGCTAACGGCGTGCTCCACCGTCGGCAGGGGGTCGTTGATGCGGATGTCGGAAAAGTGCAGCTCGCTCATTGCCCCCTCCCTACTGGGCCGCGAAGCGCGCCAGTTCAGCGCGGCTTGGCGGCAGGATCAGGGTGGCGTACCAGACGGATTTCAGCGTGCCTTCCTGGTTGTGGTAGTCGTAGCGGTCTTGCAGATAGTACTTGTTGCGGCGCACCCACTTGTCCTGGCAGGTGATGGTCAGCGTGATCTCATCGCCGACCCGGAAAGGTTCATGGAAAATGAGCTTCTGGCCCGGATTGCGGGCACCCGGTGAGCGCAGCCAGTTGCCTGGGCCCTTTTCGATGCAATAGAAGGCGATCTGCACCGCGAACAGGGGATGGGCGATGACTTGGTCGAGGCCGGGGCGGCCCGGGCGGCTTGGGGATCGACGAACAGGGGATCGTCCTCCAGCGCCGAGAAGTTGTAGGAAAGAATATCCTGTTCCTTGACCACGAAGGTCTGCTTGGCGGTGGCGACGCGGCCCACCTCGATCTCGTCCCAGACCTCGTAGGTTTCTGTCTCGAGCCTGAAGTCGGTCTCGAAGCCGCGCTGCTTTTCCGTCGTCATGAAGCCGTCGAGGCGTTCTATGCCCATGGAATTCCTCTTCCGTTGCCCCCCGACGAAGCAATACTAGAGCATTTCAAGTTTTGCTGGAATCGCCCCGCTACCTGACTTCGAGACCGTGCAGCACTAAAGCCACCGTCAGCACGGACACCGCGGTCGAGATCACGATGGCGGTGGCAGCGGGCGCGGTCCCGGCGTCGTAGCGCTGGGCAAAAAGGTAGACGTTGACGCCGATGGGCATGGCCGCCATAAGCACGGCGACGTCGCGCCACATGGGCTCCAAGGCGAAGACGTAGGTTCCCAGCAGGTAAACGGCGAGCGGGTGGAGCGCGAGCTTGAGCGTGACCGTCGCCGTGGACTCGGCCAGCGCGCCCGTGATGCGGTAGACGGCCAGAGAGGCCCCCATGCTGAACAGCGCGCACGGAATAGCCGCCTTCCCCAGCATTCCCGCTATGCCATCGACGACCGCCGGAAGCGGCAACCCCGACAGGTTCCAAAGGACGCCCGCCACCAAGCCGATGAGGATGGGATTGGCGACGAGGCCGCGGACGACGTTCCCGGGGATGTCCGACAACTGATCGCGGTTGCCGCGCGCGCCCTCGACCAGGGCTGTGACCACGGCTATCAGCTGCCAGGAATGAAAAGAGATGATGAGGAACGCCGGCAGCATACCGGCCTCGCCATAGGTCATCAGCACCAGGGGAGCGCCGAGCATCACCGTATTGCCGAAGGCCGCGCCCATGCCGGCGACCGAGGCCTCGTCGAAATGGCGGCGAAAGCCCTGGCGACTGATCACCATACCCAGCCCCCAAACCAGATATCCACCGCCGAAATAGGCAATCAAGAACCCCCAATCGATGGGATCGGGCATGGCCCGGGTGGCCATGGCCCGGAACAGCATGGCCGGGATGGCGAAGTTGAAGACGAAGGCCACGAGCCCCTCGGCGCCGGCCTTCGAGAGCCAGCCCAGGCGCGCCGCGGCGTAGCCGATGGCCACGACGCCGAAGACCGGTACGATGATATCGAGAAGGATCTGCATGGCCTTCAGCGAAAGCCCTGGCTAGTCCCGTCCCGTGCGCAACAGGTGGCGGTGGTCGGGGCTGTAGAGCGCCGAATCGGCGAAACCCTCGGCGGCCAGCACCGGGCCAACCAGAATCAATGCCGTGCGGGTGATCTTCTCGGCCCGCACCTTGGCGCGGATGTCGGCCAGCGTGCCACGGACGATCCGCTCGTCCGGCCAACTGGCACGATAGACCACCGCGACCGGGCAATCTTCGCCGTAATGAGGCACGAGGTCGGCGCAGACGGCTTTGAGGTTTCGCACGCTCAAATGGATCGCCAGGGTGGCACCGCTCTGGCCCAGCGTCGCCAGGCTTTCGCGGTTGGGCATGGCCGAGGATTTCATGGCCGTGCGCGTCAGCACCACGGTCTGGCTGACGCCCGGCAGCGTCAGCTCGCGGCCCAGGCTGGCCGCCGCCGCAGCGTAGGCCGGCACGCCGGGTGTGACGTCGTAGTCGATGCCCAGCGCGGCCAGCCTGCGCATCTGCTCGCCGATGGCACCGTAGAGCGAGGGATCGCCGGAATGGACGCGGGCGACGTCGTGGCCGGCGGCCTCGGCCGCCTGCATCTCGGCGATGATTTCGTCGAGGTTCAGCGGCGCCGTATCGACCACCCGGGCGCCGGCCGGGGCGTAGGCCACCACGGCCTCGGGCACCAGCGAGCCGGCGTAGAGACAGACCGGCGAGCCGGCGATCAGGTTTCGGCCGCGCACCGTTATCAGGTCGGGATCGCCGGGGCCGGCACCGATGAAGTGGACGGTCATGGGCGTACCCCCCTCCCCATCCCTCCCCCACAAGGGGGGAGGGGGTTCGAGGGAGCGCGCGGTTCTGCCCCCTCCCCCTTGATGGGGGAGGGTTGGGGTGGGGGTGACCAACGGCGCCTCACGACCCGCCCTTTCCCGCATACCCCCGAGGCGTATAGACCCGGGGCCCGCTGGGGCCGTCGAAGGCGCGGGTTTCACTCGAGCCGACGATGACGATCGAGAGCATGTCGATGCTGGCGGGATCGAGCTCGGCCAGCGTGGTGACGCTGAGCGCCTCGTCGTCGCGGCCCAGGTTGCGCCCGATCATCACCGGCGTTGCGGCCGGCCGGTGAGCGGCCAGAATCTCGCGAGCCCGGGCCAGTTGCGTGGTACGGCGGCGCGACACGGGATTATAGAAGGCCACGACGAAGTCGCCCTCGGCGGCGGCCTTGATGCGTTTTTCGATGGCCTCCCAGGGCGTCAGCAAATCCGAGAGCGAGATGGCGCAAAAATCGTGGCCCAGCGGCGCCCCGGCCCGGGCCGCCGCCGCCTGCATGGCCGAGACGCCGGGGCTGACGTTGACCTCGAGGCCGCGCCAGTCGGGCCGATCGCAGCCATCGATGAGCTCGAAGACCAGCGTCGCCATGGCGTAGATGCCGGCGTCGCCCGACGACACCAGCGCCACCCGGCGGCCCTCGGCCGCCAGGTCCAAGGCTTTTCGCACCCGAGTTTCCTCCTCGCCCAGGGGGAAATCGTGGCGTACCTGGTGCGGCGCCGGACCCACCAGGTCGAGATAGAGCGAATAGCCCACCAGGTCGCTGGCCTCGCGCAACAGCCGGCTAGCCTCGGGCGTGCGCCAGGCCTGACTGCCGGGGCCGATGCCGACCACCGCCAGGCTGCCCCGCGATCCTGCCTCGATGACCACGGGCGACCGCGCCACGGCGCAGGTGGCACGGTCCGATTTCCGCTTGGCCACGACGAGCTCGGCCGCGGGCCCGGCGGCGGCCAGGGCCGCACCCTCGGCCACGCCGTGGCAGCCGACCTCGGCGAACACCACGTCGGAAGGGTTGGCGAGGCGCGGCGTTTCCTGTTCCAGGCGGGCGGCGCTGAAGAAATCGGGTGCCAGATCGAAGCGGGCGGCGGCGGCATGCACGGCCGCTTCATCGGCCTTGAGATCGAGCGAATAGATTCCGGCGACGGCCGCCGGCGCCAGACCTTCGGCCGCCAAGGTTGCTTCGACCAGAGCTACCAGTTCCGCGGGTTCGGTGCCGCGTTCGCAACCGACGCCGATGGCCAAAGAGGCCGGGTGGTAGACCAGGATGGTGGCGCCGCCGGGCTCGTCATCTACGGAAATCCGGATCACCAGTTCGCCATCGGCGCTCAACGGCAGCTCGGATTCCTGGAGCCAGGGGCAGTCGCCCTCGAGCCGCACCCTCGCCCCGGCCAACAGCGCTGCCACGAAGGCCTTGGCATCGTGCGGGTTGGCCAGCGTCCAGCCGGCCGGCGGATCGTCGAGCGCCAGGCCGAAGGCAAGATCTCCGGCCGTCGTCACCGCGGCATGGCCACCGACGGTGGCGGCGATGCGGCGCGAGAGTGCGTTGCCGCCCTGATGGCCGCCGATCAGCGGCACCACGGAAGAGCCGTCCTCGGCCACGGCAATGACCGGCGGCTCATAGCGCTTGTCAGCCAGCGCGGGAGCCAGACAGCGCAGCAGTATCCCGGCGGCGCAGACGCCGACGATGGTCTCACCGGCAGCGAAGAGCTGGCGCAGGTGATCCGTCGTTTGGCTGAAGCTGTGCCCGGCATCGACCCGGCCGGCCAGGCCGTGCAGCTCGCCGCCCAGGGCGTCGACGATCTTCTGCCCGGTGGCCAGGCCGCTGGGCTCGAGCACGATGACGATCATGTCCAGGCCTCGCCTGTCCAGGCCTCGCCGCGCTTGTGTACCAGGATGAGGGAAAAGTACGGCACCTCGGCGGGGTCGAGGTCGCCGAGCGCGACGGAGCGTTCGTCGGGCAGCGTGGCGCGTTCGATGTAGCGCGCCTTGTCCGCCAGGCCGAGGTCTTCGAGCACGCCGCGTATCTTTTCCAGGTGCTTGCCGACTTTCAGGATGGCCACGGCATCTGCGGCCTCGATGCGGGCGCGCAGCTCATCGGCCGGCAAGGGCCCGGGCAGCACCGTCAGCACGTCGTTGCGCGAGGTCAGCGGCAAGCCGAGGCGGGCGGAGCCGGCGGAAAGCGAGGAAACGCCCGGCACGATCTCGACCTTGTGGTCCTCGACCAGGCGGCCGAAGAGATACATGAACGAGCCATAGAAGAAGGCATCGCCCTCACACAGCACGGCCACGTCGCGGCCGGCCCCGAGGTGGCCGGCGATCACGCCGGCCGCCCGGTCGTAGATCTCCTGGGCGGGATAGCGCGCCGCCACCATGGGCATGCGGATGGCGATTTCCTGCTGCCCGCCCGGCAGGTGGGGAGCGGCGATGTCGCGGGCAAAACTCGAGCCCGTCTCGGGCGCCGGGTAGGCGATCACCGGCACGGCCCGCAGGATGGCGTGGGCCTTCAATGTAATGAGATCGGGGTCACCAGGGCCGATGCCCAGGCCGTAAAGCGTGCCGCTCATGATTTTACCACGGCGTACTGGATGACGGGCCGCAAGGGCCGCCAGGCGGTGAGGCGGCCCATGGGCTCGGCGCGTTCGATGGCCAGCCGCACGAGATCGCCGCCGTGGCGCTGCCGCCAGGCCATCAGCGCCCGTTCGCCTTCCAGCGAGACCACGTTGGCGACCAGCCGGCCGCCGGCCGGGAGGGCCCGCCAGCAGGCCTGGAAGAGGCCTTTATGGCTGGCGCCGCCGCCGATGAAGACGGCATCGGGTTTGGCCAGACCGGCCAGCGCTTGCGGCGCCATGCCGGCGACGATTTGCAGCTCGGGGACGCCCAGGTTGCGGGCGTTGCGTTCGATCGCGGCCAGACGGCCAGGATGCGATTCGATGGCCACGGCGCGGCTGTTGGCGGCGGCGCGCAGCCACTCGATGGCGATGGCGCCCGAACCGGCACCGACGTCCCAGAGCAACTGGCCCGGGATGGGCATGAGTGCGGCCAGGGTGGCGGCCCGCACCTGGCGCTTGGTGAGCAGGCCGTCGTGCTCGAAGGCGTTGTCGGGGAGGCCCGGCGCGCGCGATTGGATTTGCGCCTTGGCGCCGGCCCGGCATTCGACGGCGATGGTGTTGAGCTCGGCCACCCGGCGCGCCCGCCAGGTGCTGGCCAGGCCCTCGCGGCGGCGCTCATTGGGGCCGCCCATGTGCTCGAAGACGACCAGGCGGCTGGGGCCAAAGCCCTGGCGGCGCAGCAGCCCCGCCACCTGGCCCGGCGTTGCTCCGTCGGCACTGAGGATGAGAAGGCGCGCACCAGGCTGAATGTAGGGCACCAGGCGCTCCAGCGGCCGGCCGTGCAGCGTGATGGTCTCGACCCGGGCGCGGTCCCAACCGAGCCTGGCCGAGGCCAGCGTGAAGGCCGAATGGTGCGGCACCACGACGACGCCCTTTGTGCCGATCTGGCGCACGATGCGGTTGGCGATGCCGTAGCAAAGCGGATCGCCGCTGGCCAAGATGCAGACCCGGCGGTGGCGCCGCGCCAGCAGGATCTCGACCGTTTCTTCCAGCGGGCTGCCCCAGCTCAGGCGCTCGCGGCCGTCGTCCTCGAGCTTGGCCAGATGGCGCTCGCCGCCCACCAGCACCTCGGCCGCCGCGATGTGGGCCAGTGCCTCGTCGTTCAGGCCCTCGAGCCCGTCCTCGCCGATGCCGACGATGCTCAGCCAGGGATCGGATTTCCTACGTGCCACGTTGGGTCCCTCGGGCTTCGCCTGCGGCTGGGGCATTGCCTTTTTGCCAATCCACCAAGGCAGGCGCGGGTCTCGTTGTCGACGTTCTGCCTCTGTCTGGCGCCAATCGGGCTTCCAAGCGGCCGTTTGAATTAACCACAGAGGCACAGAGGCACAGAGATTTTCCGGGGAGAGATCCGAATCTCTCTCTGTGCCTCTGTGCCTCTGTGGTCATCTCTCCATACTCCCGGAAACCCAGCTCTCGCAGACCTTTACCTGTCCTGGCCGCGGCCGCTCGGGCATTGTTCGGAAAACCCATAATCCCTAGTCTCCCGCCAAGGCATTTACCGCCGCCGCCGCCATGGCGCTGCCGCCGCGGCGGCCAAGGAGCGTCAGGTATGGCACGCCGTGGTCGCCTTGGGCCAGGGCCTGCTTGGATTCCCGGGCGCCGACGAAGCCCACCGGAAAGCCCACTATGGCGGCCGGCCGGGGGGCCCCGTCGGCCAGCACTTCGAGCAGGCGAAAAAGCGCCGTGGGCGCATTGCCGATGGCCACCACGGCGCCTTGCAGATGAGGCCGCCAAAGTTCGACGGCGGCGGCCGAGCGGGTGGTGCGGGCGGCCTCGGCGAGATCCGGCACCTCCGGTTCGTTAAGGGTGCAAATTACCTCGTTGGCGGCCAGGCGGTTCTTGATCAGGCCGGCAGCCAGCATGCGGCAGTCGACGATCACCGGCGCGCCCCCGGCCAAAGCGGCACCAGCCGCAGCCGCCACCTCGGGGGCATAGGCTAGGTCCGCCACCACATCGGGCATGCCCGAGGCATGGACGATGCGCACCGCCACGGGCACCAGCCCGGCCGGCAGGCCGTCGAGCTCTGCCTCGGCCCGCACCTGGGCGAAGGAGCGGCGGTAGATCTCGGCCGGATCGCGGAGGTAGTCCACAGTCATCAACCCATCATCCGCCGGTCTTCAGCTTTTCCATGCTGCGCGGCCCCAGCGGGTGTTCGGCGTGGGGGTACGGGTGGTGGCCATGGTCGTGGTCGTGGTCGTGGCCATGCCCATGATCGTGGCCGCCATCGGCGTCGGTACCGATGCCCTCGACGTGGTGGTGGTGGCTTTCCTGGGCCAGGCCGACCTGGTCCTCGAAGCCCAGCACCTGGTCGCGGTACTTGCAGAGCTGGCAGTTCATCAGGTTGCCGCCATTGATGATCTCGTTGACCCGTTCGGCAAAGCAGTCGAGCACCAGGGGATGGTCGTTGAGGTACTGGGCCTCGATGAACTCGATCCCGGGGTGGCGGGCGGCGACGATACGAGTGTGTTCGTAGATGCGCTTGACCAGCACGCCGATGAAGAGGAAATAGGGAAAGACCACGACGCGGCGATAGCCCAGCCGGGCGACGTGTTCGAGCCCCGGCTCGACCAGGGGAAAGGTGACCCCCGAATAGACCGTCTCGGCCCAGCCCAGACCCAGGCCTTCCCAAAGCAGGCGCGTCACCTTGGAGACGTTGGAGTTGGCGTCGGGGTCGGAGGCTCCCCTGCCCACCACCACCAGCAAGGTTTCGGCCCGTGGCACGGCATCGCCGGCCGCCTCGAGCGCCTCCTCCACCCGCGCCCCGGCGGCCCGGATGAGTTTGGGCTCGATGCCCAGCTCGCGGCCGTATTCGATCTTGAGCTCGGGATATTCGGCGCCATAGGTGTTGAGCACCGAGGGGATGTCGTTCTTGGCGTGGCCGGCGGCGAAGAGCATGCCGGGAACCGCCAGGATGTGGTTGTTGCCGTCTTGGCGCAGCCGGTCGAGGCCGTCGCGGATTACCGGCCGGGCGAACTCCAAAAAGCCCGAATCGACGTCGTAGTGCGGCAGGCGTTCGGAGATGCCGCGCGCCACCGCCTGGAATTCCGTTACCGCCTGGTGATCGCGGCTGCCGTGGCCGCACACCATCACACCTGTTTTGTCGTTCATGCTCGCTTGATCCCTCGTATTGTCACGCGTTGACGCCGGCGCCGGGCGCCGTCATGGTCCGCTCATGTTGACCCATTGGCTTGGCGAATTTGCCGGCGGCGTGAATCTGCTGGCCATCGCCGTAATTGCCTTCGGTATCGATTTTTTCGTCGGTGACCCGCCCTGGCTCTATCGCCGGATAGCTCATCCCGTGGCGCTGCTGGGGGGGCTCATCGGTTGGCTGGAAAGCGCCCTCAACCGGCCCCACGGAAGCCCGGCGGCGCGGCGCCGGCGGGGCCTGGCAACGACGCTCGGAGTGGTGGCGCTGGCCTTCGCCCTGGGCTGGCTGCTCAGCGACATCTTGCGCGGCGTGCGCGGCGGCTGGGCCGTCGAGGCCGTGCTGGCCAGCACGCTGCTGGCCTACAAGGGGCTGGCCGATGCGGTGCGCGCCGTGGCCGAGGGCCTTGAACAGGGCCTGGTCGCGGGCCGCCAGGCGGTGGCCCACATCGTGGGCCGCGATCCCCAATCGCTGGACGCCGCTGGGGTGGCCCGGGCGGCCATCGAAACGGCGGCCGAAAACCTCGGCGACGGTGTCGTGGCGCCGCTCTTTTGGTACCTCATGCTGGGGCTGCCTGGCCTGGCCGCCTACAAGGCCATCAACACCCTCGACAGCATGATCGGCCACCGCGACAAGCGCTTCGAGGACTTCGGCGCCTTTGCCGCCCGCCTCGACGACGCCGCCAACTATTTTCCCGCCCGCCTCAGCGGCGGTCTTCTGGTGCTGGCCGCGGCCCTCACACCCTCGGCCGACGCCGGCACCGCCGCCACGGTCATGCGGCGCGACGCCGGACGCCACCGTTCGCCCAACGCCGGCTGGCCCGAAGCCGCCATGGCGGGAGCGCTGGGGCTCAAGCTGGCGGGCCCCAGAAACTACCAGGAGGGCACCGTCGACGACGCCTGGCTGGGTGAGGGCCAGGCCCAGGCCACGGCCCTCGACGTGCGCCGGGCCCTGGCGGTCTACCGGCGCGCCGGCGCCGTGTTGGCGCTGGGGATGGCGTTCGTTCTGCTGCTGGGGGTTTGAACTGGCGAACGCCGCCGCCCGAACACCAAAAAAAACACCCCCTCCCTGCCCTCCCCCATCAAGGGGGAGGGGAAAAACAGGAACCGACAGCCGACCCCCTCCCCCCTTTGTGGGGGAGGGTTGGGGTGGGGGGGCGACGGCAGACACTGCGCTAGCGGCCACGGGCCACCTCCAAGATTCTTTCCGTGGCGGCGTGGGCGGCCACGTGGTCGGCCAAATCGTCGAGCACCGTTTCAACCTCGTCATCGAAGGCCATGGCACCCACCTGACGGCCGGCGAGCCGGCCCAGGAAGGCGGCGCGAAAGCCGTCGGCGGCGAAGAGGGCGTGGAGATAGCAGCCAAGCACGCGCCCGTCCAGCGACACCGCTCCCTCGCCGTCTCCGTCAATCACCACCATGGGACGCTCGAGCGCCGGGCCGGCCGAGCGCCCGAGGTGCATGCGAAAGCCCTGCACGGCCTGGCCGCTGGTCTGCTCGACGCCCGTCACCTCGACCAGGGCCTTGTCGCCGCCTAGCACGGTGGCGAAATCCAACAGCCCCAGCCCAGGGGTTTCGCCGGCCGGCCCCTCGATGCCATCGGGATCGCACACTTTGGTCCCCAGCATCTGAAAACCGCCGCAGATGCCCAGCACCGTGCCGCCGCGGCGCAGGTGGGCCCGGATATCCACGTCCCAGCCCTGGTGGCGCAGGAATTCGAGGTCGCCCCGCGTCGACTTCGAGCCGGGCAGGATGACCAACTGGCAATCGCCGGGAATGGCCTGGCCGGCCCGCACCATCTCGAGTCCCACCTCGGGCATGGCGATCAGGGGATCGAGATCGTCGAAGTTGGCGATGCGCGAGAGCTGCGGCACGGCGATGCGGATGGGCCGGTCTTCGCTGGCCCGGTAGCCTTCGAGGGCCACGGCGTCCTCGGCCGGCAGACGGTGGGCGGCCGGGAAGTAGGGCACGACGCCCAGGCTTTCGAGCCCGGTGCGCTGGCCGATGATGTCGATGCCGTCATCGAACAAACTGAGATCGCCGCGGAATTTGTTGACCAGATAGCCGCCCAGGCGGCCCCGTTCGCTCTTGCTCAGCAACGCCTGGGTGCCGACGATCTGGGCGATGACGCCGCCGCGGTCGATGTCGCCGACCAGCACCACGGGCACGTCGGCAGCCTCGGCAAAGCCCATGTTGGCGATGTCGCCGGCGCGCAAGTTCACTTCCGCCGGACTGCCGGCGCCTTCGATGACGACCAGGTCGGCACCCCGGCCCAAACGCTCGAAGCTCTCCAGGACCTTGCCCAGCAACTCGGGCTTCAACGCCTGGTAATCGCGGGCCGCAGCGCGCCGCCACATTTTCCCTTGCACCACCACCTGGGCGCCGGTTTCGCTCTCGGGCTTGAGCAAGACCGGGTTCATGTCGCTGGCCGGCGCCACGCCGGCGGCCCGGGCCTGTAGCGCCTGGGCCCGGCCGATCTCGCCGCCATCGGCCGTGACGGCGGCATTGTTCGACATGTTCTGCGGCTTGAAGGGCCGCACGCTGAGCCCCTGGCGGGCATAGATGCGACAGAGCGCCGCCGCCAGCAGCGACTTGCCGACGTCCGAGCCCGTGCCCTGGAGCATGATGGCCGGCGTGGTCAAAATTCGATGCCCCGCTGGGCCTTGACCCCGGAACGGAAGGGATGCTTGACCTGGGTCATCTCGGTCACCAGGTCGGCCGCCTCGATCAGTTTCTCCTTGGCATTGCGGCCGGTGACGACGACGTGCAGGTCGGCGGGACGGGCCTCGAGGAATTCCACCACCTCGTCCAGGGGCAGCGTGTCGTAGCGCAGCACGATGTTGAGCTCGTCCAGGATCACCATGTCGTAGGCCGGATCATCGCCGCGGCAGGCCTCGATCATTTCCTTGGAAGCCTGCCAAGCGGCCTCGGCGGCGCGCATGTCGCGTTCGCGGTCCTGGGTCTCCCAGGTAAAGCCCTCGCCCATGGTGCGAATCGTGACCTGTTCGGGGAAGGCCTCCAGCACCAGCCGTTCGCCGGTCTCCCACTTGCCCTTGACGTACTGCACCACGCCCACCTTCATGCCGTTGCCGACGGCCCGGGCGGCGAGGCCAAAGGCCGCCGTCGATTTGCCCTTGCCCTTGCCGGTGTGGACGATCAACAGGCCCTTTTCGATGGTCTTGGTGGCCAGCATCTTGTCCCGCGCCGCCTTCTTGTTGCGGGCCTTTTCATTGGCCCGGGCAAAATCCTGCTCAGCCATCAGACATCCTCCAGAACAAGCCCTGCCACCTCGGCCAGCCGCGCCGCGGCCGAGTTGGAACGCGGCTTCCAAAGCCCACGGTCCTGCGCCTCGATCAGCCGCTCGGCCATTTCACGGGCGGCGGCGGGATTCGAATCCAGCAAAAACTCCCGCACCTCGTCATCCTCCAGGTAGGCCTCGAAGACGGCATCGAAATGGTGGTCGGCGACGGCCCGGGCGGTGGCCGCGAAGGCGAACATGTAGTCCACCGTGGCGGCCATCTCGAAGGCCCCCTTGTAGCCGTGCCGCATGGCACCGGCGATCCATTTGGGATTGACCACGCGGGCTCGAACGACGCGGCCGATTTCTTCTTCCAGCGTGCGGATACGCGGCGTTTCGGGACGCGCGTGGTCGGGATGGTAGACCGCCGGCTGGGCCCCGCTGGCGTGGCGCACGGCGGCGGTCAGGCCGCCCTCGAACTGGTAATAGTCGTCGGAATCGAGAAGATCGTGTTCGCGGTTGTCCTGGTTCTGCACCACCACTTCGACCTGGCGTAAGCGGGATTCAAAAAGACCATGCTCGGCCACGCCCTGCGAGCCGGCGCCGTAGGCATAGCCGCCCCAGGCGATGTAGGCACGGGCGAGATCGGCGTCGGTCTGCCAGCCGCGTTCGTCGATCAGCGCCTGCAGGCCGGCCCCATAGGCCCCGGGCTTGGAGCCGAAGACGCGAAAGCCGGCGCGCCGCGCCGCGGCCTCGGCCGATAAACCTTGGGCCACGAATGCCGCGGCATCGCTGCGCACGCGCGCGGCCAGGGGGTTGAGCTCGGGCGGCTCGTCGAGCGCCGCCACGGCGGCCACGGCCGAATCGAAAAGTGCTATCTGTTCGGGAAAGGCATCGCGGAAAAAGCCCGAGACGCGCAGCACCACGTCGATGCGCGGCCGGTCGAAGCCGGCCGGCGGCAGCACCTCAAAGCCGGTGACGCGGCGCGAGCTGAGCTCCCACACCGGCTTGACGCCCAAGAGCGCCAGCGCCTGGGCGATGTCGTCGCCGCCGGTGCGCATGTTGGAGGTGCCCCAGGCGCTAATGGCCAGGGTTTGCGGCCATTCGCCGTGTTCCTGGCGGTGGCGCTCGAGCAACAACGTGGCCGACTTCCAGCCCAACTGCCAGGCCGCCGGGGTGGGCACGGTGCGGCAATCGACAGCGTAGAAATTGCGCCCGGTGGGCAGCACGTCGGGCCGACCCCGGGTCGGCGCACCGGAAGATCCGGGCTCGACGAAGCGGCCCTCGAGCCCCCGCAGCAGGCCGGCGATTTCGTCGGGTCCGCAAGCCCGCACGGCAGGTTTGATGTTTTGCTCGATGGTGTTCAGCACGGCCTGGCTCTGGGGCCAATCCACCGGGGCGCTGGTCGAGCCATCGACCAGCCGAACGGCCAACTCCTCCAGCCGCTCGACGGTGTCGCCGGCACTGCGCCAAGTGCCGCCATTGGCCAGCACTTCCGGTTTGGGCCCCTGCCAGGGCGCCGCCATGTCGCAATCGAGGGGATCGAAATCCGTGAGCCCGAGGTCGGCCGCCAGAGCCCGTATCAGCGAACGGTCACCACCCTCGCCGGCGGCCCGGGGCACCCGCACCAGGGCGACGAGCAGATCGTGCAAAAGCCGCCCCGACGGCGCCTCGCCGAAGATGTGCAGGCCGTCGCGGATCTGCATCTCCTTCAATTCGCACAGGTAACTGTCGAGCTTGCCCAGCGCCGCCGCGTCGCCGTCCTCGGCCGCGATGCCGCAGTCGCGGTCGAGGCCGATCTCACGGCTGAGCTCGAGGATCTGGCCGCCCAGCACCGCCAGGCGGCGGGGATCGACGCCCGAGGCTTCGTAGTATTCGTCGACCAGCAGCTCGAGCTCGGCCAGCGGCCCATAGCTTTCGGCCCGCGTCATGGGTGGCGTCAGGTGGTCGATGATGACGGCCTGGGCCCGGCGCTTGGCTTGCGTCCCCTCGCCGGGGTCGTTGACGATGAAGGGATAGAGGTGCGGCAGCGGCCCCAGTGCGGCCTCGGGAAAGCAGCCCTCGGAGAGGGCCACGGCCTTGCCGGGCAGCCATTCGAGATTACCGTGCTTGCCCATGTGGACCACGGCCTGGGCGGCGAAGTCGCGGCGCAGCCAGGCATAGAAGGCGAGATAACCGTGCGGCGGCACCAGATCGGGATCGTGGTAGCTGGACGCCGGGTCGATATTGTAGCCTCGCGCCGGCTGCAGGCCGATGACGACGTTGCCGAGTTGAAATGCGGCCAGCAGGAATTCCTCGCCCGCGACGAAGGGATCGGCTTCCGGCTTGCCCCAGCGTTCGCCGATCGCGTTTTGTACTGCCGCGGGCAAGCCGGCAAAGAATTCGCGGTAGTCGGCCAGGGCGTAGCGCATACCGCCCGCTCGCGCCGCCCGGTCGACCAGGTCGTTGGTCGGCCCCTCGGCCAGGCGCTCGATCAGGGCCTGGCCGTCGGCCGGCAGGTCGTCGACGCTGTAGCCCGCGGCGCGCATGGCCGCGAGCACGTTGAAGGCCGAGGCCGGGGTGTCGAGCCCGACGCCGTTCCCCAGCCGGCCGTCGCGGTTGGGATAGTTGGCCATGACCAGCGCAACACGGCGTTCCTCGACCGGTGTGCCTTGCAGGGCGGCCCAATTGGCCGCCAGTTCGGCAACGAAGCGAATGCGGTCCGGTACCGGCGCATAGCGCACCACCGAGGTCTCGGTGGCGGCGTCGTAGCGCGCCTCGGTCTTGAACGATACGGCGCGGCTGAGAATGCGGCCATCGACCTCCGGCAGCGCCACGTTCATGGCCAGGTCGCGGGCCGAGAGGCCGTTCTGGCCGGCCCGCCAGCCGGCCTCGTCGCCGCCCGAGAAGACCACCTGCAGCACCGGGCAAGCGGCCTCGTCGAAGGGCGTCCGGCGGCGCTCGGCGCCCGGCGTCGAGACGGCGAAGCCGGTGGCGTTGAGCACCACGGCCGGCTTGGCCTCGGCAAAGACCTGGGCCACGGTTTCGGCCGACAGCGGCTCCTTCAAACTGGCAACGTATAGCGGCAGCGGGTTGAGGCCGTTATCGCCAAGCGCCGCGATGAGCGCGTCGACCGGCGCCAGGTTGCCGGTCTGCAGCAGCGCCCGGTAGAAGACCAGCGGCGCCACCGGGGCGCCATTGGTCCACTGGGCCTTGACGTCATCGAGCGTCGGCTGGCGCCGGCCGGGCCAGTAAAGCCCGGCCCGCAGCAGCGGCACCGGTTCCAGCCAGCTGGCCTCATGGCCGATCAAGCTGGCGGCATAGGCTAGCGCGTTCTGAAAATTGGCCTCGCCGCCATGCACCAGATACTGCCACAAACGGTGCGCCGCCTCGGGCGCCAGCGTGCAAAGGCCGGCCAGTTCGGCGTCGGGCTGGTCGTCGCCGGGCAGCACCGCCAGCGCCACGCCGGCCCGCCGGCAGGCCTCCGAGATCTGCTCGATGCCATAGGGCCAATAGCCCCTGCCGCCCAGCAGCCGCACGATGACCAGCCGCGCCCGGGACACCACCTCGTCGACGTAGATATCGACCGAGAGGTTGTGGCCGAGCTGCATCAGGTTGGCGAGACGTAGCGTGGGGAAGTCCGGCCCCCGGCTACTTTGGGCCTGGGCCAGGCCGGCCAGTTCACTGTCGGCCGCCGACAGCACCACGATGTCGCCCGGCGTCTGGCCGAGATCGACGGCTTCCGAGCCATCGGAAATCTGCCCCGGCGTGACGGCCAGCAGATGCACGGTCAGTTCCGGTCTTTGTTGGTCTCGGCGATCGCCGCGCTGATGGCCGCCTGGTCGAGCCCCTGCTGGCCGATCACCACCAGGCGGCTCGAGCGATCCTCGCCGGGCCGCCAATCGCGGTCGTAATAGTGCTGCACCCGGCCGCCGACGGCCTGGACGACGAGCCGCATGGCCTTGGCCTCGACGGCCACGAAGCCCTTGATGCGCAGGATGTCGTGGGCCGCGATGACGGGCTCGAGCCGGGCCACCAGGGCCTGGGGCTCGGGGATGGCGGCAAAATCGAGAGAAAAGGTCTCGAAGTCGTCGTGGTCGTGCTCGTCGGCGCCGTCGTGGTGCGAGGGCCGGTTATCGAGATCGTCCTCGGCCGCCGCCGCCAGGCCCAGCAGCACGGCGGCGTCGATGCGGCCGTGGCTGGCCGTCACCACCTTGACGGCGGGCCTGAGTTCCCGGGCGAGCTCGCGGTTGACCAGATCGAGATCCTCGGCCGCCAGCAGGTCGGCCTTGTTCAGCACCACCAGGTCCGCCGCGCCCAGTTGGTCCTCGAAGACCTCTTCCAGCGGGCTTTCGTGATCGAGATTGTCGTCGGCCCGGCGTTGGGCCTCTATGGCCTCGGGGTCGGCGGCAAAGCGGCCGGCGGCCACGGCATCGCCATCGACCACCGCGACCACACCGTCGACCGTCACCCGGGTACGGATCTCGGGCCAGTTGAAGGCCCGCACCAGAGGCTTGGGCAGCGTCAGACCCGAGGTCTCGATGATGATGTGGTCGGGCGGCTGGGCGCGTTCGATCAAGCTTTGCATGGTGGGCAGGAAATCGTCGGCCACGGTGCAGCAGATGCAGCCGTTGGCCAGCTCGACGATATCGCCGTCTTCGCAGGCCTCGATGCCACAGCCCTTGAGCACTTCGCCGTCGACGCCGATGTCGCCGAACTCGTTGATCACCAGGGCCAGCCGGCGGCCATTGGCGGTTTCCAGCAAATGCCGGATGACGCTGGTCTTGCCGGCCCCGAGAAAGCCGGTGATGACGGTGGCGGGGATCTTGTGGACGCCGGTCATGATGCCTCTGCGCACGACATGGGGCGGGCGGTAGACATTTCCAGCGCTCTGGTATCGGGTTTTGGGCCAGGCACGGCCATCAGGCTAAACACTCTAAGCATCCTCCCTCCGAGGATTGGGAAATCCCAAATGCCGTCGACGAGGTGTCCTGGCTCGGGGTCAAGGGCCGCGGCGCCTTCCCGGCGCACTTGCGCCAGTGGCTTTTGCCGGGCCTCGCCGCTCACAGTTGCGGGGGCAGCGCCGGCCTGGCCCAAGCTCTAGCCCCAGGCGTCACCGGCTTCCCTCGGTCGACAAGCGCGGACACTAGCACGGCCCGGGCGGGCGCGACAAACCCGCGCAGGGTCAAATTTGTGGCAAAAATTGGGTGATATATCAGCCGGACTCATGATATGTCCTTACCGCGAGTAAGTGATAATGCCAAGGCAGCGGGGCGGGCGCCGCGGCAACACGAAACCTAGGATCCGGGGAGAGGTTCCGAGATGGCGGCCAGGCCCGCAGCGACGCCCCAAGACAACACCGTCAGCGGCGCCGTGCTGGTGGTCGGTGGCGGCATTGCCGGCATGCAGGCCTCGATCGAACTCGCCGACCCCGGTTACAAGGTCTACCTGGTCGAAAAGAACTCGGCTATCGGCGGCCACATGGCCCAGCTCGACAAGACCTTTCCCACCAACGATTGCGCCATGTGCACCATTTCGCCCAGATTGGTCGACGTGGGGCGGCACCTCAATATCGAGCTTCTGACCGACAGCGAAGTGGAAGCGGTAACCGGCTCCCCCGGCGCCTTCAGCGCGAGGTTACGGACCAAACCGCGCTACATCGATCTCGAGCGCTGCAACGGCTGCGGCGACTGCGCCAAGGTCTGCCCGGTGGCGGTGCCCAACGCCTTCAACGAAGGCCTCAACCAGCGCCGCGCCGCCTACAAGCTTTATCCCCAGGCCACGCCGGACGGCTTCGCCATCGACAAACGCGGCCTGGCGCCCTGTCGCGACGCCTGCCCCACCGGCCAGCGCGCCCAGGGCTACATCGCCCTGATCGCGGCGGGGCGCTACGACGAGGCCTACCGCACGATAAAAGAGGACAATCCCTTCCCCGCCATCTGCGGCCGCATTTGCAATGCGCGCTGCGAGGAAGCCTGCAGCCGCGGCCGGGTCGATGCCCCGATCGCCATCCGGGCGCTTAAGCGCTTCGTTACCGACACCCAGATGGCTGGCCCGCGCCAGCCCGTCGAGCCCGCCGAGCGCCGCCACGACCAACGCATCGCCATCATCGGCGCCGGCCCCTGCGGCCTGACCGCGGCCCAGGATCTTTGTCGCGCCGGCTACGGCGTCACCATCTACGAAGCGCTGCCGTTGGCCGGCGGCATGCTGCGCGTGGGCGTGCCCGAATACCGCCTGCCGGCCGAAATCGTCGAGCGCGAGATCCAGGACATCCTCGACTTGGGTGTGGAACTCAAGCTCAACACGCCGGTCGAAAGCCTCGATGCCCTGCAGGCCGAAGGTTATGCCGCCGTGCTGATCGCCGTCGGCGCCCACGAAGGCATCCGCCTGCCGATCCCCGGCAACGAGCTCGCGGGGGTTTTGATCAACACCCAATTCCTGCGCGACGTGCGGCTGGCCGAGACGGATTTGGCAACCAGCCCGGCCAGCGCCGTCAAGAGCCGCCGCGTGGTGGTGCTGGGCGGTGGCGACGTCGCTTTCGACTGCGCCCGCACAGCACTCAGGCTGGGTGCCAGCGCGGTCGAGATCGCCTGTCGCGGCAGCCGCGGGGTGTGGCCGGCCAGCGACCACGAACTGGCCGAGGCCCGGGCCGAGGGCATCGGGCTGCATATAGGGCTCAACTATTTGGGCCTGATCGACGACGGCAGCGGCGCCGTCGCCGGCCTCGAATGCGAGCGCGTCGAGCGTTTCGAGGCCGGCGAAGATGGCCGGCCGGTGGCCCACGTGGCGCCCGATTCGCGTTTTACCATCGCCGCCGAGGTGGCCATTTTCTCGGTCGGCCAGAAGGCCGGCCTGGCCTTCATCCCCGAGGACGCGGGCGTCGGTATCACGGCCAGCCGCACCATTGCCGTCGACGGCAATACCTTCGCCACCGACCGCCCCGGCGTCTTTGCCGCCGGCGATGCGGTCAGCGGTACGGCCTTCGTCATCGAGGCCGTCGACGGCGGCCACCGGGCGGCTGCGACCATCCAGCGCTACCTCGAGGGCGAGGCGATCGAGGTTGCCGAGCCCGAACCCGTCCCCACCGTCGAGATTCCCGACTCCGAGCTGGAAGCCAAGCTGGCCCGGGGTGAGATCGTGCCGGCGCCACAGGTGCCGGTGCCGACCGTGGCGGCCGAGGCGCGGCGCGATAATTTCGCCGAGATCGAGACCGGCTACAGCGAAGCCGAGGCCCAGGCCGAGGCCGCGCGCTGTCTCGATTGCGGCATCTGCGCCGAGTGCCTGGCCTGCGATTTCGCCTGCGGCGTCGATGCCATCGCCCACGAGATGGTCGAACAAAAGCGCCAGATCGAGGTCGGCGCCGTGGTCCTGGCACCGGGTTACCAGACCTACCGGGCCGAACTTTCCGAGGAATTCGGCTTCGGCCGCTATGCCAACGTCATCACGTCCTTGCAGCATGAGCGCCTGCTCTCGGCCTCGGGCCCGACAGACGGCCACGTGCAGCGGCCTTCGGACGGCGAGACGCCCAAGAAGATCGCCTTTTTGCAGTGCATAGGATCGCGCGACCAGAATCACGATTACTGCTCGGCCGTGTGCTGCATGTACGCCGCCAAGCAGGCCATCATGGCCAAGGAACACGAGCCCGAGACCGAGGTTCGCGTCTTCATGATGGACATGCGCTCGTTTTCCAAGGGCTATGAGGGCTATTACCAGCGGGCCAAGGAAAAGTACGGCGTCGGCTACACGCGTTGCCGCATTTCGGGCCTCAAGGAACAGCCCGGGAGCAAGAACCTGCTGGTGCGCTATCTCAACGACGGCGGTAACGGCATGGTCGAAGAAGAATTCGACCTCGTCGTGCTGTCGGTGGGCATGGAGATCTCGCAGGGCGTGCGCGACTTGGGCCGGCGGCTGGGGGTGGAACTCGACGATTACGGTTTCTGCCAGACGCAGCACTTCGATCCCTTGCAGACCAGCCGCCCCGGCATCTATGCCGTCGGGCCCTTCCGCGAGCCCAAGGACATACCCGATTCGCTGGTCGAGGCCAGCGCCGCCGCGGCCCAGATCGGCGGCCTGCTGGCGGCCGGGCGCCACACCCTGACCCGGGCGCCCGATTTTCCGCCCGAACGCGACGTCAGCGAGGAAGAGGCCCGCACCGCCGTCTTCGTCTGCCACTGCGGCACCAACATCGCCGGTTTCCTCGACGTCGACGCCGTGGCCCAATATGCCGGCGGGCTTTCCGGCGTCATCCACACCGAGCACACCATATACGCCTGTTCGCAGGACTCGATCGCCCAGATCAGCGACACCGTGCGCCAGACCGGCGCCAACCGCGTCGTCATCGCGGCCTGCACGCCGCTCACCCACGAGCCGCTGTTCCGCTCCAGCCTGCGCGCCGCCGGCCTCAATCCCTACCTGGTCGACATGGCCAACATCCGCAACCAGTGCTCCTGGGTGCATTCCCACGACTGGGACCGGGCCACCGGCAAGGCCAAGGACCTGGTGCGCATGTCGACGGCCCGGGCGGCGGCCCTTGAGCCCCTGGGAACCTCCGAGATGGCGGTGGAAAAGGCGGCCCTGGTGATCGGCGGCGGCCCGGCCGGCATGACGGCGGCGCTGGCGCTCGCCGAACAGGGTTTCCCGGTACACCTGGTGGAACGCGACGAGGCGCTGGGCGGCAACCTCAGGCACCTGCATTTCGGCCTGGTTGAGTTCGGCATCGGTGGCGGGCTCAGTGACGGTAAACCGGCCTCGCCGGGCGAGCTTCTGGCCGATCTCGAGGCACGGCTGGCCGCTGATCCGCTGGTCACGCTGCACCTGGCCAGCGAGCTCGTGGCCAGCAGCGGTTTCATGGGAAACTTCGCCTCGACGCTACGTGACAAGGACGGCCGAGACAGCGAGATCCGCCATGGCGTCGTGGTGGTGGCCACCGGCGGCCGGGAATACCGAGGTGATGAATACGGTTTGGGCAGCCGGCCCGACATAGTCACGCAGCAGGAATTCGAGACCAGGCTGGCCGCCGACGAGACGCCCGACGAGGTGGTCATGATCCAGTGCGTCGGCCCGGCCGAGAAATATTGCGGCCGCATCTGCTGCACTTCGGCGCTGAAGAACGCCCTGGTGCTCAAGCGCCGGCACCCCGAATCCCGCATCACCATCCTTTACAAGGACATCCGGACCTACGGTTTCAAGGAACGCCTCTACACCCAGGCCCGCGAGGCCGGCATCCTGTTCGTGCGTTATGACGACGGACGGCCGCCTCTGGTCCCTGCGGTGGAGCCGGGCGAGCGGCTGACGGTGCGCGCCCATGAGCCCATACTCGGGCGCGAGCTCGAACTCGCCGCCGACTTGCTCGTGCTCTCGACCCCGGTGGTGCCGCACCCGGCGGCCGGCGACGTGGCGGTGCGGCTCAAGGTACCCTTCGACATGGACGGCTTTTTCATGGAGGCCCACGCCAAGCTCCGGCCCATGGATTTCCTCTCCGAGGGCATCTTCATGGCCGGCATGGCACACTACCCCAAGCTTCTCGAAGAAGCCATCGTGCACGCCCGGGCGGCGGCCTCGAGGGCCGCCACCGTGCTGTCGCGTGACACCATCACCACGGGCGGCGCCGTGGCGGCGGTGGATCAGGAGATCTGCGTGGCCTGCCTGACCTGCGTGCGCAGCTGTCCCTTCGGTGCGCCGCGCATTGCCAAGGATCTGGCCGGCGTCGGCGCCATCGCCGGAGCCGCGCACATCGAATCCGCGCTCTGTCAAGGTTGCGGACTTTGCGTCGCGGCCTGCCCGGCCGGGGCCATCGATCTCAGGCACTTCACCGACAGCCAGATCATGGCCAAGGTCGACGCCATGTTCGGGCCCACGGGGCCCCAGCCCCAGCCTCAGCCGGAGCCGGTGGGATGAGCGACTTCGAGCCCCGCATCATCGCCTTTTGCTGCCAGCATTGCGCCTACGCGGCGGCCGATCTGGCCGGCGGGGCGCGGCTCAGCTATCCCGATTCGCTACGCATCGTGCAGCTTCCCTGCACCGGCCGGGTCGACGTGCTGCACGTGCTGAAAAGCTTCGAGGAAGGCGCCGACGGGGTCCTGGTGGCGGGCTGCCTGCCCGGGCTTTGCCATTACCTCAAGGGCAACCTGCACGCCCGCCAGCGCATCGACTACGTGCGCCGGATGCTCGACCAGATCGGTTTCGAGAGCGACCGTGCCCGCATGATCAACATCTCGGCCGCCATGGGTGCCCGTTTCGCCGAACTGGCGACGGAGTTCGGCGAGCGCATCCGCGAGCTCGGCCCCAATCGGCTGGCCGCGCCCACCCCAGCGACGCCGCAATTCGAAAACCTGGAGGCAACGCCATGATCGTGGCGGAACAGAAACCGCTCAGCGAGATCCGCAAGATGCTGGCCGAGCACAAGAAGGTCTTGGCCGTGGGCTGCGGCACCTGCGTCACGGTATGCTTTTCCGGTGGCGCCAAGGAAGTCGGCATTTTGGCCTCGGCGCTGCGCATGTCGGCGGGGCTCGAGGGCGAGGCCCTGGAAGTGGACGAGGCCATGGTGCAGCGCCAGTGCGAGGCCGAATACCTGGAGCCGCTGAGCGAGAAATTCGCCGAATATGACGCCGTGCTTTCGTTGGGCTGCGGCGTCGGCGTGCAGTCCATCGCCCAGCACCTGCCGGGCAAACGCATCTACCCGGCGCTCAACACCACCTTCATGGGTGCCCCCACCGAACAGGGCGTCTGGGAGGAACGCTGCCAGGGTTGCGGCAACTGCCTGCTGCACATCACCGGCGGGGTCTGTCCGGTGTCGCGCTGTTCGAAGCAGCTTTTCAACGGGCCATGTGGCGGATCGCAAGCCGGCGCCTGCGAGATCGACGAGGCCACGCCCTGTGCCTGGCAGATGGTCTGGGAGCGCATGGGCGCGCTGGGCCTGATCGACGAGCTGATGGAGGTGCAACCGCCCAAGGACTGGTCCACCAGCCGCGACGGCGGGCCCCGCCGCATCGTCCGCGACGACCTCAGGCTGCCGCCCGAGGGCGAGGAATACGGGGAAGAAGAGGCGGAGGGGGTGGCATGAGCAACACCGCCGAAGTCCAGGATACGGCGTCGGGCCAGAAGTCCCGATCCCGGCTCGAACGCGTCCTCGCCGACGGCCATTTCGCCGTCACCGGCGAGATCGGTCCGCCCAAGGGTTGGGACCCAGAAGTCATCGAAAAGAAAGCCGAGCTTTTGGCCGGCTACGTCGACGGCGCCAACATCACCGACAACCAAACCGCCATCGTGCGCATGTCCTCGATCGCCGCCGGCATCATCGCCAAGCGAAAAGGCCTGGAGCCGATCATCCAGATGACCTGTCGCGACCGCAATCGCCTGGCCATACAGAGCGACCTCTTGGGCGCCGCGGCGCACGGCATCAACACCATCCTTTGCCTCTCGGGCGACCACCAGTCGTTCGGCAACCATCCCGGGGCCAAGAACGTCCACGACATCGATTCGCTGCAACTCGTGCAGATGGTCAAGGGGCTGCGTGAGGGCCGCTTCCAGTGCGGCGAGGAAATCAAGGGTGGCGGCCCCGGCTACTTCGTCGGCGCGGCGGCCAATCCCTTCGCCGAGCCCTACGACTGGCGGCCCTACCGCCTGGCCAAGAAGGCCACCGCCGGGGCCGACTTCATCCAGACGCAGTTGATCTACGACATGGACCATTTTCGCGCCTATATGAAAAAGGTCGTCGATCTCGGCGTCCACGAACGGACCAAGATCTTGGCCGGCGTGGGGCCGCTCAAATCCACCGGCATGGCCAAGTACATGCGCGACCGTGTGCCGGGCATGATGGTGCCCGAGGCCTGCGTCCAGCGCATGGCCGGTGCCGTGGCCGAGGTCGACCCTGACGACAAGCCGGCCCGGGCCGAGGCCTGGCGGGCCGAGGGTATCAAGCTCTGTATCGAGCAGATCCAGGAGATCCGCGAGATCGAGGGCGTGGCCGGCGTCCACATCATGGCCATCGAATGGGAGGCCGCGATCAAGCCGCTGGTCGAGGGCGCCGGGCTCTACCCGCGGCCCGAGGTGGGGGACGATTGAAGGTGGACGCCAGAGTCGAATCCGTGCCCGCGGCAGCGCTTTCCCAGACCGTTCTCGAAGCCATCGGCGAGAACGTCTTTCGCTGCTACCAGTGCGTCAAATGCTCGTCCGGCTGCCCCTTGGCGGCGCACTTCGACCTGACCCCGAACCAGGTCATGCGTTCGCTGCAACTGGGATTGCCGGACGTGCTGGAAAGCCGCGCCATCTGGCTTTGTGCCTCGTGCCACACCTGCGCCACGCGGTGTCCGCAGGAGATCGACGTCACCGCCGTGATGGATACGCTGCGCCAGGAGGCAAAAAAGCGCGGCATCGCCCCGGCGATCCCCGAGATCGCCCACTTCAACGACATCTTCCTGGCCAACATCAAGCTCTTCGGCCGGGTCTTCGAGGTCGGCCTGATGGGGCTTTTGAACCTGCGCCTGGGCCAGCCGTTCCGGCACCTGGACCTGGCCTGGCAGATGCTCAAGCGCCGCCGCCTGGGGTTTTTGCCCAAATTCGTGCGCCCGGCCAGGAAGGCCAAACCCGCCACCGGCAAACAAGCCGTCGCCTACTTCCCGGGCTGCGCCCTGGAGGGCTCGTCGGCGGAATACGACCGCACGGCGAGGCGCGTGGCAAAGCAGCTCGGGATCGACCTGGTCGAGCCGCCAGGCTGGACCTGTTGTGGCTCCAGCCCGGCCCACGCCAGCGACCACACCCTGGCCACGGTGCTGCCCATGCGTACCATCGCCACGGTCGAAAAGATGGGCGTCGACACCATTACCTCGCCCTGCTCGTCTTGCTTTGCCAGGCTCAAGACGGCCGAGCACGAGGTGACCAGCGACCAGCGCGCGGCGGCCGCAGCCGAAGCCGAGACCGGCTACACCTACCAGGGCGGCGTCAGCGTCGAGCACCTGATCGACACGCTTTACCGAAAGGCCGGACTCGACGCCATCGCGGCCCAGGTGTCCAAGCCGCTCGAGGGCCTGAAAGTGGCCTGTTACTATGGCTGCCTGATCACCCGGCCGGCCAAGCTGACCGGCGCTGCGCACTACGAATACCCGCAGCAAATGGACGAGCTAATGCGGGCCTTGGGGGCCGAGCCCGTGGACTGGTCGTTCAAGACCGAATGCTGCGGCAATTCGCTGAGTCTGACCCAGACCGAGGTGGCCACGGAGCTCTCGGGGCGTGTGGTGCGCAATGCCCAGGACTGCGGCGCCGAGGCCGTCGTCACCATGTGCCCCATGTGCCACCTGAATTTGGATGCCCGCCAGCCCGAGATGAGGCTCGAAGCGCCGGTTCCCATCCTGCATGCCACGCAGTTGATGCTGCTGGCCTTCGGCAGCGACGAGGGGACGGCCGAGCTTTCGAAGAACATCACCGACCCGCGGCCGCTGCTAGATGCCAAAGGGGTGTTAGGATAGCGACTTGCGTCACGGCGGCATGAGGCGGGACGAATGAAAATCAACATGGGCTGCAGCACGCGCAAGCTCGAGGGCTATGTCAACCTCGACGGCGAGGACACCTTCGCGCCCGACGTGGTGCACGACCTGGAAAGCTTTCCCTGGCCCTTCGACGACAACGCCGCCGAGGAAGTGGTGTTCAACCACGTGCTGGAACACCTAGGCGAGACCTCGAAGGTCTTCCTCGGTATCATGTCCGAGCTCTACCGAATTTGCGCGCCCAGCGCCCAGGTGGTGATCAAGGTGCCGCACCCGCGCCACGACGACTTCATCAACGACCCCACGCATGTGCGGCCGGTGACGCCGGAGATGCTGGCGCTTTTCGATCTCGAGCTGAACCGCGAGTGGCAGTAAAAGGGCGGCGCCAATTCCAAGCTGGCCATGGCGCTGGGCGTCGACTTCTCGATCGAACAGGTGGCCATCGTGCCCGAGAAGGTCTACCAGGAGAAACTCGACGCCGGCGAGCTCACCCTGCAACAGATCGCCAACATCGCCCGCAAGGACCTCAACGTCATCCGCGAGACCATCATCCTGCTCAGGGCGCGAAAGTAGGGGCTGGGGGCGGCGCTGCTTTAGGCCCGGCGCCTCTGGGCCTCGGTGACCGCGTCGTTCTCCAGGCCGGCGATCATGTCGCTGACCAGGCCGGCCAGGGTGCGGGCCAGGTATTCGGCTTCGAACTGGCGCAGGTTCCAGCCCCGGAGCGGCAGGAAGGCATCGAGAAAGACGACGACGTTGGCCACCAGGACGACGCGGTCGTCGTCGGCCGAGAGCTCAAAGAAATGGTCGATGCCCGCGGCCACGCTGTCGACCAGGGCGGCGTCGCGGCCCAGCACCTCGGCCAGGTCGTCCCGGGCCATGTCGCCGGCGGTGCGGTAGGTAAGCTGGATGGCCTTCTTGTTCTCGGTCCAGGCGAAGCTGAAGAAATCGACCAGATAGGCCTCGAAGCTCTCGAAATCCGCGGGCTCGCAGGGCTCGCCATCGCCTTCGGGCCGCTCGGGATGGTGCATGCGGTAGAGCAGGCGGCGCAGGATGTCGTCCTTGTTCTGGACGTAGTCGTAGAGGCTGGCCTGGTTGGTACCCGAACGGGCACAGATATCGCGGATGGTGGTGCGGTGATAGCCCTTCTCGATAAAGAGCTCGAGCGCGGCATCGAGGATTTGCCCCCGGCGTTCCCGCACCAGGGCCCGGTTGCGGATGCGCTTGACGCGCGCGATACCCAGGTCGTGTCGCTTCTCGATCTCGCTGTTCGTTGTCACGGCTCTGTTCCCCCCGGCTGCGGGCCTCAACTTTCCACCGTCTCCTCGGTGCCCAGATAGGCCTCCTGCACGGCCCGGTTCGAGCGGATCCTGTCGGGCCGGTCGGTGGCGATGATCTCGCCGTAGACCAGCACTGAAATGCGGTCGGCCAGGTCGAACACCACGCCCATGTCGTGCTCGACGACGACCAGCGTCTTGCCTTCGGTGATGCGGCGCACCAGTTCCACCGTCTGCTCGGTCTCGCTGTGGCTCATGCCCGAGGTGGGCTCGTCGAGCAGGATGATGTCGGCGCCGCCGGCGATGGTGATGGCGATCTCCAGGGCGCGCTGTTCGGCGTAGGTCAAGATGCCGGCCGGCACGGCGGCCCGCCCGGCCATGCCGATCTCTTCCAGGATCTCGTCGGTGCGCAGGTTGACGTCCTCAAGCTCCTCCACCGGCCGCAACAGGGAGTATTTGTAGCCCAGCGACCAGAGCACGCCGCAGCGAACGTTTTCGTAGACCGTCATGCGGTGGAAGATGTTGGTCACCTGGAAGCTGCGGCTGAGCCCCATGCGGTTGATCTCGAAGGGCGGCAAGCCGGCTATCTCGCGGCCCCTGAGCTTGATCGAGCCGGCGCTGATGGGATACTTGCCGCTGATCAGGTTATAAAGCGTCGACTTGCCGGCGCCGTTGGGGCCGATCAGGGCGTGGCGCTCGCCCTCGTCGATGCTCCAGTCGACTCCGCGGATAATTTGCGAGCCGCTGAAGTCCTTGTGGACGCCGCTGAGTTCGATGACCGCCGTCATGGAGAAGCCGCTCCCTCTTTAACCGCAGCCTCGTCCTCGACGGTCTCGATTGTCGCCTCGGGCGCTGCCTTGACGGCTGCGCCCAGCGTCGGATTGGCTTCGGTCCAGGCCGCCATCAAGCCGGGCATCAAGCGGCGCATGCCGAAAATGCCGAGCCCGACCATGATCGCGAAAGCCAACCAGGGCACCACGGAATCGACGTTCATGGTGATGAAAAACAAACTGGTTTCGCGCTCCGTCGCCGCGGTCAGTTTCATGAAATGCCCAAGTTCGAGAAAACCGACCACGCCGAACACGAACAACAGCCCCGGCACCGCCATCAAGGCATAGGGCTGGAAGAGCAGCTTCAGCCGGCCGTTCTGGTAGGCCGGCAGGTGCATCATCATGATGCCGGTGAGGCCCGCCGGAACGAAGGACACCGTGAGCAGGAAGATGATGGCGACGTAAAATACCCAGATCTCGGTGTAGTTGCTCATCACGGTCTGCAGGAAGGTATAGAAGATGGCGCCGACGATGGGGCCGATGAAGAAGCCGATGCCGCCGATGTAGGCCCATAGCAGGACACCGAACGAGGTCACCACGTTTAGCGTCTCTTCGGTCAGGATCTCGTAGGCAATGGCGAATGAGCCGCCGGCCACGCCGGCGAAGAAGCCGGCGCCACAGAACGACATCCAGCGCACGGCGCGCTGGCTGTAGCCGACGAACTCGGCCCGTTCGGAGTTGTCGCGCACGGCGTTGGCCATGCGCCCGGCCGGGGTACGCGAGAAGCGGTGCATGAAATAAATCGCGATGGCCACCCAGATGGCGACGATGTAGTAGACCTCGATCTCCGAGGCATAGTCGAAGCTCAACAGATTGGGGCCCATGGTGCGGTCGCCGCTGATGCCTTCCTCGCCGCCGAAGAAGGCGACGAAAATCAGCGACGAGGCGGCCACCAACTCGGCGATGCCCATCGAGATCATGGCGAAAACGGTACCGGCGCGCCGCGTCGAGAAGCTGCCGATGATAATGGCGATGAGCAGACCGAAAAGGCCGCCGATCAGAGGCAGCAGCGGGATCGGCAGCGGGATCACGCCTTCCTCGATGAAGTTCATGAAGTGCATGGCCAGGAAGCCGCCCATGCCGAAGTAAACGGCATGGCCGAACGACAGCATGCCGCCCTGGCCCAGCATCATGTTGTAACTGAGCGCAAAGATCACGGCGATGCCCATCTGGGTCATCACCGCGAGCGCAAAGATGTTCAGTTGGAAGACAAAGGGCAACGCCGCCAGCACGGCCAGGACCACGCCCCAGGATATCAGCCGGCGCCGCTTGGCTTGGGCGTACTGGGCCCGGCGGGCAGCGGTCAGCGCGCTCATGTCTCACGCGTCCCGAATAGGCCGGTGGGCCGGAAGATCAGGATCACCACCAGCATGATGTAGGGAATCAAAGGACCGATTTGCGGCAACGTCATAGTCCACAGATCCGAGAGCAAATGGTCCTGGGGAAAGGCCACGCCCAGCAGGGCGAGGAAGTCGGCCACCGAGGCGTTGATGGAAACGGCGAAGGTCTGCACGATGCCGATGATCAGCGAGGCCACGAAGGCACCGGTCAGCGAGCCCAGGCCGCCAAAGACGACGATGACGAAAACGATGGTGCCGAGATCGAAGGCCATGCCCGGGTAGGTGCCCATGACCGGGCCGGCGATGGCACCGGCTATGCCGGCCAGCCCGGCGCCGACACCGAAGGTCATCATGAAGACGAAGGGCACGTTATGGCCCAGCATCGAGAGCATGGCGGGGTATTCGATGGCTGCTTTGATGATCAGGCCCACCCGGGTGCGCGCCAGTACTGTCAGGAGGCAGACGAAAATGGCAATCGAGAGCACCAGCATGAAGCCCTTGTAGGCCGGGAATTCGGTACCGAAGAGAACGAACAGCGGGCCCTCGAGGGACGCGGGCGGGTTATAGGGAAGCTGGTCCTTGCCCCAGATGAACTGCACGACCTCTTCCAGCAGGAAGGCCACGCCGAAGGTGAAGATCAGTTCCACCACGTGGCCGAACTTGTGCACGTTGCGCAAGCCGTAGCGTTCGATCATGGCCCCGAGGAAGCCGACGATCAGGGGCGCCAACACCAGTCCGGGCCAGTAGCCCATGTATTTGGAGATGGTATAGCCCAAATAGCCCCCCAGCATGTAGAGGCCGGCGTGGGCCAGATTGAGCACACCCATCATGCTGAAGATCAGCGTCAGGCCGCTCGCCAGCATGAACAACAGGAGGCCGTAAACCAGCCCGTTGAGCATGGAAAAGAACGTGATTTCCATCATCTCTGGGGTTCCTGGAGAAGGATGGTGCAGGCGACCATGCAGGCTGCCGGCAAAGGCGCGCAAGGGGCCGGCCGGCAGCTCGGGATGGGGCTGACGGCCGGCCTTGCGCAATTACGCGGGAAAAGACCCTGGGACTTGTGGACCTAGGATGAGGGCCGCTTCATCTTGCAGGAATGCCCGATGGCCGCCTTTTCCAAGGATACCGAGGATTCGGTGTAGAGACCGAAGCCTGAGCCGTCCAAGTCCCACTTGATGTTCTCGTTGGTATGAACGCTGATCTGAATCGGCATCAGCGCCTGGTGGTCGCCCTTGCGCATGACCACCTTGTCGCCGGCCAGGGTCCTGTGCTCCATGCCCTCGAAGGCCATTGCCACCTTGAAAGGATCGGCACTGCCCGCCGTCTCGACGGCGGCCGCGAACATGCGCAGCGCATAGATGATGCGCGCCTGCGACAGATCCTTCTTGGGGTACTTGGCCTTGTAGGCGCCGACGTAGTCGTCATATGCCTTGGTCACTGTGGGGTTCGAGTGCCCTTCGCTGACCAGCCGGATGCGGCCCTTGCCGCTGGGGCCGATGGCTGCCGTGATACCGGTGCCGGCGGCGTAGTAGGTATAGAACTGGACATTCAGGCCGGCGCTACCCGCGGCCTTGGCCAGGTTGACCATGTCGGCACCCCAGTTGCCGGTGATCACGGCCTGGGCGCCCGACGCCTTGATCTTGGTGATGTAGGGCGTGAAATCCTTGACCTTGCCGATGGGGTGAAGCTCGTTGCCGACGATCTTGATGTTGCTCTTCTCGCCCAGGTACTTGACGGCGGCCGCGGCCACGGCTTTGCCGAAGGAATAGTCCTGGCCGATGATGTAGATCTTGTCGATGCCTTTATTGGCGACGATGACGTCGGTGAGCGCATTCATCTTCATGTCGGCGTTGGCGTCGAAGCGGAAGTGCCAGAAATTGCATTTCTTGTTGGTCAGCGCCGGGTCGACCGCCGAATAGTTCATGAACAACACGCGCTTGCCGGGATTGCGCTTGTTGTGCTTGCGCACGGCATCGGTGAGGGCGTTGGCGACGCCCGAGGAGTTGCCCTGGGCGATGAAGTTGATGCCCTGGCCAATGACGTTCTTGAGCTGGATCAGGCTTTCCTTGGGGCTGATCTTGTTGTCGAAGCCGACCACCTCGATCATGCGCCCGCCCAGCAACCCGCCCTTGGAGTTGACGAAGGTGTCGGCGGCGAAGCGCCACTCCCTGAGGCCGTTCTCGCCGACCGCCGAGAAGGGGCCGGACAGCGGATCGATGAAGCCGATCTTGATGGGCTCGGCGGCCCAGGCCGAGGCGGCCAACAGGGCGCCGGTGGCGGCCGTGGCAACCGTTAGTCCCAGTTTGTGAAACTGCATGGCATTCTCCCTATGGGGGGGTGTGGGTTTCGTATGTTTTTTGCACCCGGCGACACGGACAGCGAACCCAACGCCTAGGCGTCGAACACCGTCAAGTACCGCCAAATCACCCTGATTGATGTCTGGCTGACAACCGTCAGTTTGTCCGTGGGAAAATCGCTTGTCAACCGAAGTGCGGCACTAGAAGGTCGCGAACCCCTTGGGCCAGAGCTGGACCCCGATTACCTGCCACTCGTGATAGAGTTTCTTTGGAAGTTTATAAGGCTGACATTTGGCAAAGGCCTTGATCGCGGCGTCATGAACGATCTCCCAGCCCACTGCTTTTTTGCGCTTATTGGCCTGCATGTCGGCCATCTCCAGGTATCCGTTTTCGTCCAACTGCAGGCGGTATTGTAGTAACGGCGTGGAATCCCCGGTGCCCCTCGGTTGGTTGTCCCAGCAGCGACTAAATCGCGTGTGGAAGGATCGTTTTACCGGGGGCGACATCTTCCCCTTGCGATACCTGAGGCGCAGGCCGTCTTTTGACCTGAAATTCTTGATTTGCTGAGCCTTGATCGTTGGCGCCTTGCCCTGCTTCGCCTTGATCCGGATTTTCGCGACCTGCCGCAGGCCTTGGGGACTGAACGCCACGTCCATCTCCTTCCAGCCATCGTAGTCCGCCAGCGGCAGCTCATAAGGCTGGCAGTCGGCGATGGCCGCCAGACCACGGCTCCTGATGACCTTGTAAAGGTGCGAGGCTTGTTCCTTGCGGCTGTGGCTGCTGCGTCGTCTGGGGTCGCGGGCCAGGAAGCCGTTGGTCTTGAGTTTGACGCGGTAGATGATTAGCGGCGTATTGGCCTGGCCGGCGCTGGAGATGGGCTGCCAGCATTGGCCGGCCAGGCGCAGAAAGGCCAAGTAAGGCGGTTCGGATTGATCCCTGGCGGCGGGAGCCGGGGCCGGGGCCGGATGAGGGGCCGGCGGCCCCTTCATGGCACCGCCTGCCACGGCACCGGCCAGCGCCGCGGCCTGGCCGGCGGTCTGTTCGAAAGCCTGGCGCAGGCGCACCAGCAGGGGCTCCATGCCGGCCTCGCCGGCGTCCCGGTAGAACTCCTTGCGGGCCACTTGGCCGTCGCCGTCGTAATCGAAATTCTTGATGAAGACCCGCGCCCCCAACGGCCCGCCGATGACGCTGGCCAGCAGGCGGTCGGCGGCGCTCGATTCCGCCGGCGGGCGGTGTTGGCCGCCGATGGCAAAGCGGAAGAAGCGCGTGATCTCGGCTACCGTCAGGCGACCGTCGGCGTTTATGTCGACGAAAGTCCAGAGCGCCCCCTCGCAGCCCGCCTTGTCGGCCTGGCAAGCGGCCGAGATGCGCTCGAATTCGGCCCCCGGGTCAGCCCCCCGGGCCGGCGCACCGGGGACGAGCAAAAGAATGCCAAAAAAGCTGAGGGCCAGGATGCGCACGGTGGGTCGGGTTTCCTTGAATGGGCCGGAAACCCAGGGTACGTCCGATCGACCTCGGCTGTCGATCTATCGAATTGCTGGCCGCATGCGGGCGATTGGCGTAGGGTGTTGGTTCATGAACAGCGTGCGAGCTTCCCTCTTTGCCGCCGTGCAACGGCGGTTTTTCTTTGGCTGGGCGGTTCTGGCCGTCGCCGCCGTCAGCTTTTTCGCCAGCGGTCCCGGCCAGTCCCACACCTTCAGCGTCTTCATCGAACCCCTGAGCCGGGACCTGGGCATGGCCCAGACCTCGATCGCCTCGGCTTATGCCATCGCCACCCTGGTGGCGGCCTTGGGCCTGCCGCGCATGGGCGGGCTGGTGGATCGTTATGGCGTCTGGCGGGTGATGCTGGTGGTGTCCGTGCTGCTGGGTTTGGCCTGTGTCGCTTTCGGCACCGTCAGCGGTGGCATCACCCTGGCGCTGGGTTTTGCCGCGCTGCGCTTTCTCGGCCAAGGCTCGCTGATGCTGTTTTGCGCCAACCTGGTGGCTCAGTGGTTCCACCGGAAGCGCGGCTTCGCCATGAGCATCATGGCGCTCGGCTTCTCGGCCTCGATGGCGCTGCATCCGCCGTTGGTGCAGTGGCTGGTCGACAGCGTCGGTTGGCGCCAGGCCTGGCTCTGGCTCGGCATCATGACCTGGGCCATTCTGCTGCCGCTGGTCCTGCTGCTGGTCCACAACAAGCCCGAGGACTGCGGCCTGTTGCCCGATGGCGATGCGCCCGAGACGGCGGCGGGGGAGGAATCGGCCGCCGCCGTGGCCGGCTTGACGCTCAAGCAGGCCATACGCACAGGGGCCTTCTGGATCATTTCAGTCAGCCTGTTCACCCCGGCGGCGCTGGTCACGGCGCTGTTTTTCTTCCAGGTCTCGATCTTTCAGTCCCAGGGGCTGAGCCAGCAGATGGCGGCCCAGATCTTCACCGTCTCGGGGGTCATGATGGTGCTGGCGATACCCGTCTTCGGCCGCATCCTCGACCGCTTTCCCACGCAATACGTGTTTGCCGGGGCGCTGGTGTTGCTGTCGCTGACGATGCTCACCGCCTCGCTGGTCGATAACATCGTCACGGCGCTGATCTACGGGGCGCTATTTGGCGCCAACAACGCCACCAACATCACCTTCTTCAGCTACATTTGGGCGCGCTATTTCGGCCGCAAGCACCTGGGCTCGGTGCAGGGCGCCGGCCAGATGATCGGCGTCGTCGGCGCCTCGGTGGGGCCGCTGCCCTTCGGCCTGGCCTTCGACCTCAGCGGCAGCTACATCGCCACCTTGCAGATCCTGGCCCTGGTGCCGCTGGGCTGCTCCGTACTGGCGTTATTTCTGCGTACGCCGTCGTGGGATGTCGAGGATTAGCCCTCAGAGCATCCTCTCCAACGCCACACCGCGCACGTCCATCTCGAATTCCAGCAACTCCACCGGCGGCCGGGTGTAGTGCCAGGTCAGGCCCCTGGCGGCGGCGCCGCGGGCCACGATCTGGTCGGCCAGGAAGGGGTGGAGATCGTGGATGGTATAGGCTTGGACGGCGCTGGCATTGCCCCAACTCACGCCCAACGCCGCCATGCGCGCCTCCATCGCGTCCAGCACGAAGCAGGCCTTTTCACGCAAGGCATCGGCTGAGGTCTCGCCCTCACGCACGATGCGGTTCTCGTAGCTTCCCGTGCCCTCGGCGGCCTCGGCCGAGCCGGCGACCACGAAGTTGGGGCCGGCGGCGCTGCCCGGAACGGTGTAGCTGAAGGCCACGAAGCTGGGCTCCGGCGGCGGCTCGATCTCGGGGCAGACGTTGGAGCGCGCCACCGGGTTTTCCTCGTCGTGGAAAATGCCCCAGCGTTCCAGGGTGCCGACGTAGACCCGGTTGAAGGCGACGAACCCCTCGGCCGTGAAAGGGGCGGGCGAGCGCAGCTCGCAGGCACAGAAGGCGGTCAGCGGCCGGCCCTGCGCCTTGAGGTGCGCCTCGATGGCCGCGAAACCCTCGACGATCGGCAGGGGTCGGGCGAAGCTAGCGCGCTCGACTACGAACCCCGCTTCCGCCGCCACCCCGCCCGAATACTGGAAGGGGCCGCGGACGTAGCGATAGCCGCCGGGTTCGAAGAGTGCCGTTTGCGCCATCTTTAGGCCACTTCGAACAACCCGGCCGCCCCCATGCCGCCGCCGATGCACATGGTCGAGACGACGTACTTGGCGCCGCGCCGTTTGCCCTCGATCAGGCTGTGCGGCACCATGCGGGCGCCGGACATGCCGTAGGGGTGGCCGATCGAGATGGCGCCGCCGTTGACGTTGAGGATGTCGTTGGAGATGCCCAGGCGGTCGCGGCAGTAGATGACCTGCACGGCGAAGGCCTCGTTCAATTCCCAAAGATCGATGTCGTCGACCTTGAGGCCGTGGCTCTGCAGCAGCTTGGGCACGGCGAAGACCGGGCCGATGCCCATCTCGTCGGGCTGGCAGCCGGCCACGGCCAGGCCGCGGTAGTAGCCCAGGGGCTCCAATCCGCGTTGCTCGGCCAGCTTGGCGTCCATCACCACCGAGGCGGCGGCGGCGTCGGAAAGCTGGCTGGCGTTGCCGGCCGTGATGTTGCCGCCCTCGAACACGGGCTTCAGGTTCTGCAAACCCTCGAGCGTGGTATCGGGCCGGTTGCCCTCGTCCTTGGCCAGCGTCACCTCCTCGTAGGCCACCTCGCCCGAGGCCTTGTCGACCAGCATCTTGGTCGCCGTCATGGCCACCACCTCGTCGTCGAAGTGGCCCGCCTCTTGCCCGGCGGCGGTGCGCTGCTGGCTTTGCAAGCCGTATTCGTCCATCCGCTCGCGGCTGATACCGTAGCGTTCGGCCACCACCTCGGCGGTCTGCAGCATGGGCATGTAGATGTCTTTGGCGCGTGCAAGGACGCTCTCGTTGGCCGCCCGGTGGCTGTTGGCGTGTTCGTTCTGCACCAGGCTGATGCTGTCGAGGCCGCCGCCGACGCAGATCGGCATGTCGTCGTGCAGCACCTGCTTGGCCGCCGTGGCGATGGCCATCATGCCCGACGAGCATTGGCGGTCGATGGTCATGCCGCTGACCTCGACCGGCAGGCCGGCGGCCAGCAACGCCTGGCGCGCCGTGTTGAGGCCGGTGGTGCCCTGTTGCATGGCGCAACCCAGCACCACGTCGTCGATCTCGCCGGGTTCGACGCCGGCGCGTTCGACGGCGTGCTTGATGGCGTGGCCGGCCAGGGCCGGGCCCTCGGTGTTGTTGAAGGCGCCGCGATAGGCCCGGCCGATGGGGGTGCGCGCCGTCGACACGATGACTGCTTCTTTCATTTCAAGTTCTCCGTTGCTTGCTGTACCGCCGGCTAGGAAACGTCGAGGCCCAGGGCCTCGGCCGCCGCGGTGACGAATTTTTCGGTTTGGTCGAAGGCGCCGCCAAGCTCGCGCTGGGCCGATGGCTCGCTGACCTCGGCCCAGCGGCTGGCCACGGCCTCGGCGCTGATCTCGTCGGGTCCCAGCACGATGCCGCCGGTCTCGTAGATGCGCACCAGCGAAAAGGTGCCGCCGCCGGCGGCCAGGATCTCCTTGGCGGGCGCCTCCTCGCTGACCAGCACCAATAGCCCGGGGGTAATCGATTCGGGTGTCAGCAGCTCATAGATCTTGGGCGGCACCAGGCCTTCGGTCATGCGCGTGCCGGCACTGGGCGACAGCGTGTTGACACGGATGTCGTACTTGGCCCCCTCGTGATGCAGCACGTTCATCAGGCCGACCACGGCCATCTTGGCGGCGCCGTAGTTGGCCTGGCCGAAATTGCCGTAAAGCCCCGCCGAAGACGTGGTGACGACGATCCGGCCATAGCTCTGCTCGCGCATGATGGGCCATACCGCCTGGCTGCAGTGCACGCTGCCCATCAAGTGGACGTCGAGCACGGTGCGGTAGTCCTCCATGGTCATCTTGGCAAACGACTTGTCGCGCAGGATGCCGGCGTTGTTGACCAGGATGTCGATGCGCCCCCAGCGCTCCATGGCCTGGGCCACCATGGCCTCGACCTGGTCGGGCTTGGCCACGTTGGCGCCGTTGGCCAGCGCCTCGCCACCCTGGGCCTCGATTTCCGCCACCACGGCCTGGGTCGCTTCGCTAGAGCCGCCGGTGCCGTCGGTGGCGGCGCCCAGGTCGTTGACCACCACCTTGGCCCCGCGTTCGGCCAGCGCCAGCGCGTGGCTCCGCCCCAGCCCCTGGCCGGCGCCAGTGACGATGGCGACGCGATCATCGAAACGAATGGTCATGATTTTTCCTTTCCCGGGCTGGCCCTATTGGGTGATGAACATGGCCAGCGATTCGGCCACCAGGGCCGGCTTTTCCTCACCCTTGATCTCGATGGTGACGTCGGTGGTGACGAGCAACTGGCCCGGCTGCTTTTCCTCGGCGCCGAGCATCTTGACCCGGGCCCGCACCTCGCTTCCCACCTTGACAGGATTCAGGAACCGCACCTTGTTGAGGCCGTAATTGATGCCCATGACGACGTTTTCGGGCTCCACCCGCACCTGGCTGGCCAGATGCGGGATCAGCGACAACGTCAGGAATCCGTGGGCGATGGTGGTGCCGAAGGGCGTTTCCTTGGCGCGTTCCTCGTCGACGTGGATGTACTGGTGGTCCAGCGTGGCGTCAGCGAACTCGTTGATGCGGGCCTGGTCGACGGTAACCCAGTCCGAAGTGCCGAGATCCTTGCCGATGTACGAGGCGAGCTCTTCCTTGGCGACCGTGGTCATATGCTGTCCTCCGTGCTCTGCATGCAAGAGGCAGGCCCGATGGCCTGCCCCCCAGCAAAAAGCTTAGCAGAGAATCAGCGCGGCGACGGGAAGAAATCCACCGGCACCATGAGCTTGTTTTCCTGGCTTTCCAGAGCTCCCAGCTTGGCGCTGGCCTGGGTGTAGGCGATCCAGTCGGCGTCGGCCCAAAGATCGGTGCGCTTGGCCTCGCGGTCGGCGGCGCTTTCGTAAACCCAGATGTGGACGTATTCGTTGGGGTTGCCGGTCTCGGTGGTCATGTAGGCCAGCGGCTGGCCCAGGTTGCGGCTTTGCGGTCCGGCGCCCTTTTCGGCATAGAGCGCGAGGTGGGCCTTGATGGTTCCCGGCTTGCAGCGGTAGGTGCGGACGTCGAGCAGCATTTTTTTCTCCCTGACTTTTCCCGTGACGTGGTGCCCAGGCTATAGTGGGTCCATGACATACCAGAACATTCTCTTCGAACGCCAGGATCGGGTGGCCAAGCTGACTTTGAACCGGCCCGACAGCCTGAATCCGCTGAGTTGGGACACCATCAAGGAACTGGCCGCCGCCTTCGCCGAGATCGATGCCGATCCCGAGATCGTCATCGTCGTGCTGACCGGCGCCGGCAAGGCCTTTTCGGCCGGCGGCGACCTCAAGGGCTATCTCGGGCTTTACAAGCAGCCGACCGAGTTCCGCAAGTATCTCCGCGATTTCTTCGCGCTCTGTGACCAGTTCGAGCAGAGCGACAAGATCCTCATCGCCGCCGTCAACGGCGCCTGCGTCGCGGGTGGGCTCGAGCTCTTGCTCTGCTGCGACCTGGCGGTGGCGGCCGACGAGGCGCGCATCGGCGATGGCCACCTCAATTTCGGACAACTCCCCGGGGCCGGCGGCTCGCAGCGCCTGCCCCGCGCCATCGGCGCCTTCCGGGCCAAGGAGCTGATGTTCTCAGGCCGTTTGCTCTCAGGCCCCGAGGCCGCCGCCATGGGCCTGGTCAACCGCTCGGTGCCCCGGGTACGGCTGATGGCCGAGATCGAGAGCATGATCGAGGAGTACCTGACCAAGAGCCCGGCCGGGCTGGCCGCCACCAAGCACCTGGTCAACGAGGGCCTGCGCGGCAGCCTGGAAGCGGGGCTGCAGCTCGAAATGAGCTTCGTCTACAACTGGGCCACGGCCAGCCACGACGCCACCGAGGGCCTGGTCGCCTTCGACGCAAAACGCAACCCCGACTTCAAGGGCCGTTGAGGCAGCCATGGCCTGGACCTTGCGCGACAAGTACGCCATCGCCGGCATCGGCAACACGGCGTATTCCAAGGAATCGGGGACCACGGTCCTCAATCTGGCGCTCGAGGCCTGCCGCGCGGCGCTGGCCGATGCCGGCCTCGAAGCGGCCCAGGTGGACGGCGTGGTGAGCTTCAATTTCGGCGACTCGGTGCCCTCGATGGCGGTCGCCACCGGGCTCGGCCTGCCGGCGGCGCGCTACGCCGTCGAGTTCTCGGCCGGCGGCAATGCCGCCGCCCTGATCGTCCAGACCGCCGCCGCCGCCATCGCCGCCGGCCTGGCCGAAAACGTGCTTTGTTTCCGGGCCATGAACGGGCGTTCGGGTTTCAGGCTGGGCGGCAGCCGCGACATAAATACCCTCGGCATCACGCAATACACCGCCCCCTTCGGCTGGATCACCTATCCCCAGGCCATGGCCATGTGGTGCCGGCGCCACATGATCAAGTACGGCACCAGCAGCGAGCAATTGGGCCAGGTCGCCGTGACGTGCCGGCAAAACGCCGCCCAGAACGAGCGCGCCATGATGCGAAACCCCATCACGCTGGAGGATCATCAGGCCTCGCGCCTGATCGTCGAGCCCTTCCGGCTCCTCGACATCTGCCTCGAATCGGACGGCGCCTGCGCCGTGCTGGTGACCAGCGCCGAGCGGGCCCGCGATCTCAAACAAAAACCCGTTCGCATCATGGGCGCGGCCTACGGCGGCGGCCCCAACCAGGGTGATGACCTGTTTGACGCCATGCGCTGGCCCGAACACGCCCACAACTACAGCCGCTACATCGCCGAAGACCTTTGGCGAAGCGCCGGTGTCGGCCCCGGCGACGTCGACGTGGCCGAGATCTACGATTGCTTCACCTACAGCGTGCTCATGCAGCTCGAAGGTTTCGGTTTCTGCAAAGACGGCGAGGGCGGCGACTTCGTGGCCGACGGCCATATTGCCAGCGACGGCAGCTTGCCCATCAACACCCACGGCGGGCTCTTGTCCGAGGCCTATATCCACGGCCTCAACCACGTCGTCGAGGCGGTCGAGCAGTTGCGCGGCGAGGCCGGGCCACGCCAGGTCGAGGGCGCCGAGATTGCGCTGACCACGGCCGGCGCCATGACCTGCGGCAGCGCCCTGGTGCTGGGGAACTGAGCATGACGCGGAAGCCACAGAAACCACAGAAACCAACACCCACTCTCGACGCCGATTCGCGCACCTTCTGGGAGGCCTGCGCCCGCCACGAGCTGATCATCCAGCGCTGCGCAGACTGCACTCGCCTGCGCTTTCCGCCGGTCGGGCTTTGCCCCCATTGCGGCAGCGCCTCGGTAGAGCACGTCAGGGCCTCGGGCCGCGGCCGGGTCTATAGCTGGATCGTGGTCACCCATGCCGTGCCCAAGGAGATCTACGCCGGCGAGGTGCCCTATGCCGTGGCCCTGGTCGAGCTCGAGGAAGGGGTGCGCCTGCCCACCAACATCGTCGGCTGCGACCCCGCCAAGATCAGCGCCGACATGCCGGTCGAGGTGGTGTTCGAGGAGCGGGGCGACACGACGCTGCCGCTGTTTCGGCCGCTCCGGGCCTAAGACCCTGCCGTGGAGGCCGTCGTGAAGGTCGCGGCCATCGGCGAATGCATGATCGAGATCTCGGGGCCGGCCGGCCGGGCCCGCATCGGCTTTGGCGGCGATACCCTGAATACCGCCGTCTACCTCGCCCGGGCCGGCGTTTCGGTCGATTACCTGACGGCGCTGGGCGATGATCCCTTCAGCGACGAAATGCTGCGCGCCTGGCAGGCCGAGGGCGTCGGCATCGAAGGCATCGTGCGCCGGCCGGGCCGGCTGCCCGGGCTTTATCTCATTCGCACCAATGAGGGCGGCGAGCGCAGTTTCTATTACTGGCGCGACCGGGCCCCGGCCCGCGAACTCTTTGCCGGCGACGGCGCCGCCGTGCTCGAGTCCCTGGCGGCCTACGACTGGGTCTATCTCTCCGGTATCACGCTCTCGGTAATCGGTGCGGCCGGATGCCAGGCGCTGGCGGGACGTCTGGGCGAGCTCAAGGCGGGTGGTCTGCGTCTTGCCTTCGACAGCAACTACCGGCCCCGCGGCTGGCCCGAGGCGGCGGCGGCACGGACTGAGTTCGATCGCCTGCTGCCGCTGGTCGACATCGCGCTGCCGACGCTCGACGACGAACAGGCGCTTTATGGCGACGGCGATGGCGCCGCCTGTGCCGCCCGCCACCGCGCCGCCGGGGTGGCCGAGGTCGTCGTTAAGATGGGCGCGGACGGCTGCCTGGTGGCGGCCGAGGGAGGAACAACGACCATCCCGGTGCCCGAGACCCTGGCGCCCGTCGACACCACCGGTGCCGGCGACAGCTTCAACGCCGCCTATCTGGCGGCCCGCCTGGCCGGCCGGGCCCCGGCGGCGGCCGCCGCGGCGGGCCACCAATTGGCGGCCCGGGTCATCGGCTGCCATGGCGCGATACTTCCGAAGGAAAGCCGTGAATGACTGACCGAACGACCATCGAGGAACTGCTGGCACCGGTCGCGGTGGTGCCGGTACTGACCATCGAAAACCTCTCCATTGCCGTGCCGCTGGGCCGGGCCCTGGTGGCCGGCGGCTTGACGGTGCTGGAGGTGACGCTGCGCAGCGCCGCCGCACTGGCGGCCGTTGAGGCCATGGTAGCGGCCGTCCCCGAGGCCGTGGTGGGCGTCGGCACGCTGACCGGGCCCGAGGAAATAGCCGCCGCGCGGTCCGCCGGGGCGCGCTACGCCGTCAGCCCGGGGTTCGATGCCGATCTGGTGGCAGCGGCGGCCGAGGCCGGCCTGCCCTATCTTCCCGGCGTCGCCACGGCCTCCGAAGTGCAGCGCGCCCGGAGGCTCGGCCTCACGACTTTGAAATTCTTCCCGGCCGAGCCGGCCGGCGGCAGCGCCGCGTTACGGGCCTTCGCCGGGCCTTTCCCGGAACTTCGATTCTGTCCCACGGGCGGCATCGACCAGTCCAACGCGGCGGAATATTTGGCCCTCGACAACGTCGTCTGCGTCGGCGGCTCCTGGCCGGCGCCGACGGAGCTGCTGGCGGCGGGCGACTGGCAGGCCATCGAGGACCGCGCCCGCCAGGCGGCGGCGCTGGGTGCCCATCGTTGACAACGACCGGCCCGGCCCGCAGATTTCCCCCCGGCGCACGCGGCGCGCCGTTTGGCGGAGAGTTCCATGTCTGGTGACGTTCTACTGGCCCGTGACGGGGGCATCGTGACGGTGACCTTGAGCGCGCCCGAGCGGCGCAATGCGCTGAATGTTTTCATGTGGCGCAGACTCGGTGAGATTCTCGCCGAACTCGAATCCGACGGTACGGTGCGCTGCGTCGTGCTGCGCGGCGCCGGCGACGAGGCCTTTGCCGCCGGGGCCGATATTTCGGAATTCGAGACCGAGCGCTCAACGGCCGAACAGGCCCGCGCCTACGCCCTCAAGACCCACGGCACGCTGCGCACCTTGGCCGCGCTGCGCCATCCCGTGATCGCCATGATCGGCGGCGTCTGCGTCGGCGGCGGACTCGAGCTGGCGGCCTGTTGCGATTTGCGCATCTCCGGCGAATCGGGCCGTTTCGGCATCCCCGTCAAGCGCCTGGGCCTGGTCGTGGCGATCGACGAGATGCAGCCGCTGATCGAGATCGTGGGCAAGGCGGCGGCGCTGGAGATCCTGCTCGAGGGCCGCGTTTTCGGCGCCGAGGAGGCCCTGGGAAAACGCCTGGTCAATCGTGTCGTGCCCGATTACGACCTCGAACCCGCGACCTATGCCAGTGCGCGGCGCATCGCCGAAGGCGCGCCGCTGACAGCGCGCTGGCACAAACAGTTCGTCAACCGCCTGATGGACCCGGCCCCGCTGACCGAGGCCGAGCGCGACGAGAGCTACGATTGCTTCGCCACCGAGGATTTCCAGATCGGCTACCACGCCTTCCTGGCCAAGAAGAACCCCGAATTCGAAGGGCGCTGAAGATGGAACCTTTCGGCCCGCTCGAGGGCGTCAAGGTGATCGAGCTCTGCCACGTCATGGCCGGCCCCACCTGCGGCCTGATGCTGGCCGACATGGGCGCCGACGTGATCAAGGTCGAGAAACTCGAGGGCGACGACACGCGGCACACGCTGCCGCCCGACGTCAACGGCGAATCGGCGGCGTTTTTGATGATGAACCGCAACAAGCGCGGCATGGTCATCGATCTCAAGACCGAGGATGGCAAAGGCGTGCTGCGGAAGCTCCTCGAGACCGCCGACGTGGTGACCGAGAACTACCGCCCCGACACCATGGCCAAACTCGGTTTCGATTTCGAGACGCTGCGGAAAACCAATCCCGGCCTGATCTACGGCGCCATCTCCGGCTTCGGGCGCACCGGGCCCTATGCCTTGCGCGGCGGTTTCGATCTGGTGGCCCAGGGCTATTCCGGGCTGATGTCAATCACCGGCGAGGGACCCGAACGGCCGCCGGTCAAGGTCGGCGCGCCGGTGGCCGACATCACCGCCGGCATCCTGCTGGCCATGGGAATTCTGGCCGCCTATACGCGGCGGCTGAAAACCGGCGAAGGCCAGATGGTCGACACCTCGCTGATGGAGGCCGGCATCGTCCATACCTATTGGCAATCGGCCATCAGCTTCGCCACTGGTGATCCGCCCCGCGCCATGGGTTCGGCCCATCCCTTGAACGCGCCCTACCAGGCGATTCGTACCCAGGACGGCTATTTCAATCTCGGCGCCGCCAACCCGCGCACTTGGGGTCTCATGGTCGAGGCCATCGGCCGGCCGGAATTGGCCCAGGATGCGCGTTTTGCCGACAACGAGGGCCGCATGGCCAACCGGGCGGAACTGATCGCCGAGCTCGAAGCCGTCTTCACCACCAAGACCAGCGCCCAATGGCTGGAAATCCTGGAAGCAGCTCGCGTTCCGGCCGGCCCCATCCTCGACGTGGCCGAGATGCACGCGAACGAACAGGTGCTGGCCCGCGACATGGTGCTGGAGACCGACCACCCGCTGGCCGGGCGGGTGCGAACCCTGGGCCCGCCGGTCAAGTTCGGCACAACACCGGGCGGCGTCCACCGGCCGGCCCCCACCTTCGGCCAGCACACCCGCGAGGTGCTCCTGGAATACGGCTACGCCACCGCCGAGATTGAGGAACTGGCGGCCTCCGGCGCTATCGTGCTGGGCGATGCCTGAGATCGTCGACGCCCACCAGCACTTCTGGTACCTGGGGCGCAACCCCTATCCCTGGCTGCAGGACGAGTCGCTGGTGGGATTTCGTTACGGCGACAACTACGACGCCATCAAGCGCGACTACCTGCCCGACGATTACCGGCGCGACGCGGCCCGGCAGAACGTCGTCGCCACGGTGCACATGGAGGCCGAATGGGCGCGTGAGGATCCGGTGGCCGAAAGCGCCTGGTTGCAGGAGATCGCCGAACGCCACGGCTTGCCCAACGCGGTGGTGGGCTGGGCCGATTTCGCCCGCGCGGATATCGCCGAGGTGCTGGCCGGCCACGCCCAATATCCGCTCTTGCGTTCCATCCGGCAAAAGCCGGTCTCCATGGCCGACCCCCAATGGCGCCAGGGCTATGCCCTGCTCGCCCGGCACGGCTTTCATTACGACTTGCAGGCGCCGTGGAGCCAGCTCGGCGAAGCGGCGGCGCTGGCCCGGGACTTTCCCGACACCCTCATCATCCTCAACCACACCGGCCTGCCGACAGACCGCGACGAGGCGGCGCTGGCGGTGTGGCGAACCGCCATCGAGGAATTCGCCGCCGAGCCCAACACGGCCCTCAAGATCTCCGGCCTGGGCCGGGCCGGCCAGCCCTGGACAGCGGCCGCCAACCGCCGCGTGGTGCTTGATGCCATCGAGGTCTTCGGGGCCGGGCGCGCCATGTTCGCCTCCAACTGGCCGGTCGACAGCCTGGCCGCCGACAGCCTAGACACCATCTTCGATGGTTTTCAGGAAATCGTCGCCGATCTGGGCCAGGCCGAGCGCCGCCGGCTGTTTCGCGACAACGCCGTCGAGATCTACCGTATCAATCTGTGAACACTGCCTTGCCACCGGAATGTCCCGCCGAATCGCCCCACCAAGCCAAGATCGTGTAGGATTTCGCCGACACCTTCGGGGGGGCATTCGGTGAACGAGAACGGCGTTCAACGGCGGCTTTCAGCTATCCTGGCCGCCGACGTGGTGGGCTACACGCGGCTCATGGAACAGGATACCGACGGCACGGTGGCGGCCTGGCAGGCAGCAAATACTGGCACATGGGCCTTAGCCCGCGCCTTGACCCGTTTCCGTGGCGTTCACCAGACAGGCCATGTTGCCGTAGGGATGCCGGTTCTCGTGCATCAGCTGATGGGCCTGGCCTATCTCGTCGAACGGCATGGTGTCCGATAGGCAGGGGTCCACTTTCTTGTCGATGACCAGCTGGTTGGCCGCCGCCGCCTGTTCGTCGTTGGACAGGTGGCTGCCCTGGAAGCGCTTTTGCATCATCCAGTGGTAGCGCAGATCCATGCTGATGTTGTAGCCGCTGGTGCCGGCGCAGATCACGATCAGGCCACCCGTGTCACAGACGAAACCCGACGTCGGCAAGGTCGCCTCGCCCGGATGCTCGAACACGATCCGCGGGTTCTGTCGCTCTCCCAGGCAATCCCAGATGGCCTTGCCGAAGCCCCGTGCGCCCTTCATCCATTGGCCCCATTCCTGGCTCGCCGTATCGGGCATGGTGCCCCAATGGTCGAAGTCGTTGCGGTTGACCACGCCGACGGCGCCGTGGTCGAGGCAGAATTGACGTTTGGCCTCGTCGGAAACCACGGCCACGGGCTTGCCGCCGTGGGCCGCGACGATTTGCAGCGCCAAGCTGCCGAGACCGCCGGCGGCACCCCAAACCAGCACCACGTCGCCATCCTCGACGGTGTGGGGCGGCCAGCCCATCAGCATGCGATAGGCGGTGGAAGCGCAGAGCATGTAACACGCCGCCTGTTCCCAGGTCAGGTGCTTGGGCTTGGGCTGGCACTGGTGCGACTGGGCCCGGGCGAACTGGCAGTAGCTGCCGTAGTTGGTCTGGTAACCCCAGATCCGGGTGGACGGCGCCAGCATCGGATCGCGGCCCGAGAGCACCCAGGGATCGTCCGGTTCCCACCAGCCGCTGTGGACCACGACCTGGTCGCCAACGGCCACCTCGCTGACCTGGTCGCCGATGGCCCAGACGATGCCCGAGCAATCGCTGCCGCCGGCGTGAAAGTCCTCGGGCTCGCCCTTTTTCTGGCGCTCGGCGATGACGTCGACGGGATAACCGAGGGCTGCCCAGACGTTGTTGTAATTGATACCCGTCGCCATGACGTAGACCAACACGTCCTTGGGCCCCAGCGCGGGGGTCGCGATGGTCTCGCGCTGCCAGGCTTGCTCAGGCTCGCCGAAGCGGTCCTGGCGAACCACGAAGGCGTGCATCTTTTGCGGCACCACGCCCAAAGCCGGCCGCTCGCCGAGATCGAAGATTTCAGGGGCCGAATCGCCTGCCTGCGTCGTGTCCGTGTTCATGGCTCGTCCTCCCGGTACTGTACTGAGCTGTTCTGTACTTTCAGCGCATTGTAAGTGCTCTGGAACACAAAGTGCCAGCAACCATCGGCCAGCCATCCCTTTGCACCCGGGGGTACTAGGCGACAGAGACTTCCGCCCGCAGCCCTTTCAGCACCTCGATGGCACCGAGCACCATGTCCTCGAGGATTTCCGCGGCCGGGCGCCTTCGCGTCAGCATGCCACCGATCTGGCCGGCGGGATTGAACCAAAGCTCCTGGCGGTCTGTCTCTATGGCGGCCTGATGAAAGTCTTCCACCAGCACCTTTTGCACCGGTGCCTCCAGGGGCTCCAGGTCGGATTCGGCCCAGGCCCGGGTCATGGGGTTGTTGAAACTTCGGGTGGGCTTTCCCGTCCAGGCCCGGCTGACCACGAAATCGGTGGATTGGGCATCGATGATCTGCTGCTTTTGATATTCCGGAATGCCGCACTCGTCGGCCACCAGAAAAGCCGTGCCGACCCAAGCGGCCTGGGCCCCCAGCGCCAGGGCGGCGGCCACGCCGCGGCCGTCGGCAATGCCGCCGGCGGCCACCACCGGCACCGGCGCGATGGCGTCGACCAGTTGCGGGATCAGGGGAAAGCTGGCGATCGGCCCGATATGGCCGCCGGCCTCGTTGCCGCCGGCGATCACCAGGTCGGTACCGGCTTCGACCTGGCGGCGCGCATTGCGCACGTTGCCGGCGATGCCCATCAGCTTCATGCCCTGGGCGTGGGCGCGTTCCTCGATGAAGCCGGGATCACCAAGCGCGGCGACGAACAGCGGCACCTTTTCGTCGAGGATGGCGTCGAGTTGTTGGCGCATGAAGGGCTCATTGCCGACGAGTTCGTTTTCCACCGGGCGCTCGGGCAGGCCTTGCTGGGTCGTGAGCTCGGTCATGAACCGCCAATGTTCGGGATGGTCTTTCTGGATCTGCCGGCGCACCCCGGAACGCGTTGGTGCGGCTTCCGTCAGGCGCACCGGCAACAGGGTATCGACGCCGAAAGGCCGGTTGGTGAGTTTGCGGACCTCTCGTATGCGGTAACGGATTTCCTCCGCCTCGAGCGCCGCGACGCCGAGCACGCCCATGCCGCCGGCCTCGGAGACCGCGGCCACCAGCTCGGGCGGCGTGGGATTGTTGCGCCCACCCATGCCGGCGAGAAAGATGGGGTAGTCGATGCCCAACTCGTCGCAGAGCTGGTTGTGCAGGATCGGCTTGCTCGCAGACATTTTCTCTCCCCCTTGGCCCCAACCAAAGGCAAGATAGTCTCAGCCTTTTCAATTGTCAGCTTGAGGAAAGCAAATGGCGGAACTGATTACGCCGGAAATCCGTGCCTGGATCGGCCGCTCCGAGCCGCCGGTGCGGGTCGAGGTGACGCGCCGCGACATCGTCAAGTACGCCATCGCCACCGAACAGCGCCTGGCCAAGTATCGCGAGGGCGACGAGGCACCGCCCATGTTCGCCTTCGGCGCCTTCCGCGAGGTGGTGCCGCTCGACCAGCTCGGCCCCGACGGCATCGCCCGGCAGTCGCTGCTGCCGGAGCTCCCTCTGAAGCGCGTCATGGCGGGCGGCATCAAGGTGCGCTATCACCGCGCGGTACGCCCCGGTGACGTGCTGGTGGGCACGCTCCAGCTTGCCGATATCTTCGAGAAGCAGGGCTCCAGCGGTCCGCTGATCTTCGTGGTCTATGAACTGAAGGTCGAGACCGCGGACGGCGAGCCGGTGATGGACGAGAGCCAAACCCGGATCGTGAGGTGAGAACGATGCCTGATTTCGAACACATCAAAGTCGGCGATGCGCTCCCTGAACGCAGCCACAGGCCCAGCAACGTCTCGCTTTTTCTCTATAACGCGGCCATCTGGAACGCCCACCGCATCCACTACGACGAGCGCTATACCACCGAGGTCGAGAAGCACCCGGGCGTGGTCATCGACGGCCCGCTGCAGGGCGACTGGCTGACCCAGACCGTGCTGGAATGGATCGGCGAGGATGCGGTGCTGGTCGAATTCCAGTATTCCAACCGCAAGGCGTCATATCTTGGCGACAGCCTGGTATCGGGCGGCAGCGTCAGCGCCGTCGAGGCCGAGAGCCGGGAAGCCACGCTCGAGCTTTTTGTCAAGGACGCCCAGGGCGACGTCACCACACCCGGCAGCGCCATCGTGCGATTTTCTGGCTGAGCGGCCGAACGATTAATACCGAATCCGATTGATTAATTCGGATTCGGTACGAGCCGCCACACGGGCGGCGGCCAAGTGCACGGATGCGTGTCCCCCGGCAAGGGGCCAAGCAAGAATCATACGAAATTCAAATTAATCATTCGGATTTCGTATGAGATCCACCTAAGTGGCCTTAGCCCCCATTTCCCAGATGAACTCGTTAATCGATGCCCTGAGATGGAGATTATGCTATAAGAATCAATATGTTGAGGAGTTGATGGAGTGGTTGGCATGGCACACCCGATGGGTGAATCGAAACGGGACGGACTTCGG
>JASLXG010000009.1 GCA_030740435.1 Alphaproteobacteria bacterium
TAGGCGTCGACTTCCCAGACCTCGTCAAGGGGTTCGGTGAGGTCACCGTGGATCGTCACGCTGCCTCGCATGAAGCCGAAGAGTTCCGGCGCCTCGTCGTCCGCCGGCATTGGCGTGGCGCGGGCGCGTTCGATGAGGTCGCGGAGCGTCATGACCAAGGTGCCCAGGCGCGTTTTCTCAAGCATCTTTCTTCGCCCCCCCGATGCGCGGTTCCTCGCCCTTGGCCAAGCGGCGGATGTTGGCCTGGTGGCGGATGAATATCAATACCGCCAGGAAGGCGGCGAATTCAACGCGTTGCATGTCGGCAAGGAAGTAGGCGTAGACCGGCGCCGCCGCCGCGGCCACCAGGGCGGCCAGCGAGGAGAAACGAAAAAGCGCCGCTGTCGCCAGCCAGGTCAGGCAGGCCAAAATACCCACCGGCCAGGCCATGGCGAGCAGGATGCCCAGCGCAGTCGCGACACCTTTTCCGCCACGGAACTTGAGCCAGACAGGAAAGAGATGGCCGAGGAAGGCGCCGGCGCCGGCCAGCAACGCCATGTCGGGCCCGAAGAGGTTGCCCAGCAGCACCGCCGCCGCTCCCTTGCCGCCGTCCAGCAGCAGCGTGGCCGCCGCCAGGCCCTTGTTGCCGGTGCGCAGCACGTTGGTGGCGCCGATGTTGCCCGAGCCGATGGCCCGGATGTCGCCCAACCCGGCCAGCCGCGTCAGCACCAGGCCGAAGGAGATGGCGCCGAGCAGATAGCCCAGCCCCAGCGCCGCCCCGAAGTAGGGCGCGGCATAGCTCCAGCTTATGGGATCGGGCATGGCCTCAGGCCTGGTCGGTGTTGGCCTGGTAAACCGTGCGTCCGCCGACGGCGGTGCGCAGCACCAGGCCCTGCACCGGGCGGCCGTCGAAGGGCGTGTTCTTGCATTTGGCTTTGAGCTGGTTCTCGTCGATGCGCCAGGGCTTCTCCAGGTCGAAGAGCACCAGATCGGCCATAGCTCCGGGCGTTAGGCGGCCGGCCTCGAGGCCCAGGAGCCCGGCCGGACCCGAGGTCAGGGCGGCCAGCACGCGCTCGAGCGGCACGCCGCCACCGAGGTGCAGCTCGAGCGCCAACGGCAGCAGCGTCTCCAATCCCGAGATGCCGGAGGCGGCCTGGGTGAAGGGTTGGCGCTTGCTTTCCTGGTCCTGCGGCGCGTGGTCGCTGACGATGGCGTCGACGGTGCCGTCGGCAATGCCTGCGACCACAGCCAGGCGGTCTTCTTCGCGGCGCAGCGGCGGCCAGGTCTTGGCGAAGGTGCGGTATTCGCCGACGGCGTTCTCATTGAGTGCGAAATGGTGCGGCGCCACCGAGCAGCTTACCGCCAGGCCGCGCGCCTTGGCCTGGCGCATGGCCTCGATGGCGGCGGCGGTCGAGAGGCAGGTGGCGTGGTAGCGCCCGCCCGTCGCTTCGACCAGGCGCAGATCACGCTCCAGCATGATCACTTCGGCCGCCGCCGGGATACCCGGCAGGCCCAGCCGCGTCGCCACCTCGCCCGAGTTCATGCAGCCCGAGCCGGCGAGGCGCGGCTCGGCCGGCAGCTGCACGATGAGCAGGTCCCAGTTGGTGGCGTAGGTCAGCACCCGGCTCATCACCAGGGCGTCGGCGACGGCGTTCTCGCCGTCGCAAAAGGCCACGGCGCCGGCCACGGCCAGCAGGCCGAACTCGGTCATCTCGCTGCCTTCCAGGCCCTTGGTGATGGCGGCCATGGGGTGGACGCGGACCTGGGCCGTGGCCTGGGCCAGGCGCTTGACGAATTCCACCAGGGCGATGTCGTCGATCACCGGCTCGGTGTCGGGCCGGGCGGCGATGGTGGTGATGCCGCCCGAGGCGGCGGCGGCGCTGCCGCTGGCCAGGGTCTCGCGGTGCTCGAAGCCGGGCTCGCCGAGGAAGGCCCGCATGTCGACCAGGCCGGGCGCCAGGCAGTGGCCGGCGCAGTCGAGCACCTCGGTGCTCTCTGGTGGGTTCTCCGGGAAGAGGTTGGGACCAATGTCGGCGATGCGGCCGTCTTCCACCAGCAAATCGCCGGCCTCGTCGCGGTCCGAAGCGGCATCGAGCAGCCGGGCGTTCCGCCACAAGGTGCGTTGGCCGGGGGCGGCGTTCATTTGGCCGCTCCGCCCGGTGCGTTGTCGAAGCGCCCGGCCAGGACTTCCAAACAGGCCATGCGCACGGCAACCCCCATCTCGACCTGTTTGCGGATGACGCTGCGGTCGATGTCGTCGGCGAGATCCGTATCGATCTCGACGCCCCGGTTCATGGGGCCGGGGTGCATCACCAGGGCGTCGGGCTTGGCAGCCGCCAGCTTGTCGCGGTCGAGGCCCCAATAGCGAAAATATTCGCGCAGCGAGGGGAAGTAAGCGCGGTGCATGCGCTCGGTCTGCAGCCTGAGCATCATCACGATGTCGGCCCCGGCCAGGCCCTCGTGCATATCGTGGAAGACGCTAACGCCGAGACGTTCGATGGCCGGCGGCAACAGCGTCGGCGGCGCCACCACCCGGGTCCGGGCGCCCATGACGTTGAGCAGGTGGATATTCGAGCGTGCCACCCGGCTGTGCCGCACGTCGCCGCAAATCGCCACCACCAGGCCGGCCAGGCGGCCCTTGCGCCGCCGGATAGTAAGGGCGTCCAGCAGCGCTTGGGTGGGGTGTTCGTGGCTGCCGTCGCCGGCGTTGATGACGGCGCAGTCGACCTTCTGGGCCAGCAGGTTGACGGCCCCGGATTCGGGGTGGCGCACCACCAGCACGTCGGGGTGCATGGCATTCAGCGTCATGGCGGTGTCGATCAAGGTCTCGCCCTTCTTGATGGCCGAGCCTTCGACCGACATGTTGATGACGTCGGCGCCCAGCCGCTTGCCGGCCAGTTCGAACGAGGTGCGGGTGCGGGTCGAGCTCTCGAAGAAGAGATTGATCTGGGTGCGGCCGCGCAAGGTCGATTGTTTCTTGTCGAGCTGGCGATTCTGTTCGACGTAGCCCTCGGAGCGCTGCAAAAGCTCGTCGATGACCTCGGCGGATAGCCCTTTGATGCCGAGCAGGTGGCGGTGGGGATAGGAAAAGGGCGCTGCCGGAGCCATTAAAGGCCCTATATAAGCCGCCACCGGAGGCGGCGCAACTAGTCCCTCGGCGGGTCAAGTTCTTGGCCAATCGGGTTCGGCCCTCACTTGTCGTCCCGGCGTCACTTGGATACGAAAAAAAACACCCCCTCCCTGCCCTCCCCCATCAAGGGGGAGGGGAAAAAAGCCACCGCCGGTTACCACTCCCTCCCCCCTTGCGGGGGAGGGTTTGGGTGGGGGGGCGACGCCGCTGCGTGGACCAGGGAATCAAGCGCGCCCTGGAGAATGAACGAGGCCGCCATCTTGTCCACCACCTGGGCCCGGCGCCGCCGCGAGGTATCGGCTTCCAGCAGCGTCCGCGTGACCGCCGCGGTGGAAAGGCGTTCGTCCCAAAAGGCCATGGGCAGCGGGATGAATTCCTCCAGGTTTGCGGCGAACTGGCGGGCCGACTGGCAGCGCGGACCTTCGCTGCCGTCCATGCTGACGGGCAGGCCGATGACCAGGCCGCCGACGTCATGCTTGGCGACGATGGCGGCCAAGGCCTTGGCGTCCGGGGTGAACTTGCCGCGCCGCAGCGTCTCCAGCGGTGAGGCGATGACCAGGCCGGGGTCGGAGAGCGCCAGGCCGATGGTCTTGGTGCCGAGGTCGAGGCCCAGCAGGCGCTGGTCGTGGCCCAACGCGGCTTTGAGAGCGGTCGGCTTGCACACTATCATGGCGGCTGGTAACTTCCGCCCGAATCCGCCGGAAGTCCAGGGGTTTTGCGGGTTTTGGGGGTTTTCCGCAGCCCGCGAGGGAATCAGATGGCGCTCGACAAGAAGACCGTGGCCCACATCGCCCACCTCGCGCGCCTGCGGCTCGGCGAGGACGAGCTCGAGGCTCTGGCCGGCGAGCTCTCCAACATTATCACTTGGGTCGAGCAGCTCGACGAGGTCGACACCCAGGACGTGGCGCCCATGGCCAGCGTGGCCGAGATGACGCTGCGCTGGCGCGATGACGTGGTCGACGACGGCGCCATGGCGGAAAAGGTCGTGGCCAACGCGCCCGAGCGCCGCGAAAGCTTCTTCGCCGTGCCCAAGGTGGTCGAATAGATGGCCGGCGCGGCCGATCTTACCGCTCTCACCATCGCCCAAGCCCGCGAGGGCCTGAGGGCAGGAGATTTCTCGGCTCGCGAGTTGGCCGAGACCCATATCGCGGCGGTCGAGGCGGCCCGGCCGCTCAACGTCATGATACGGGAGACCCCGGAAAAGGCCTTGCAGATGGCCGAGGCTTCGGACGAGCGCCTGCGGGCCGGCACGGCCGGTCCCCTTGAAGGCATACCCGTGGCGGTCAAGGATCTTTTCTGCACCGAGGGTATCGCCACCACGGCCGGCTCGCACATCCTCGAAGGGTTCGTACCGCCCTACGAATCCACCATTACCGCCAACCTCTGGCAGGCCGGTGCGGTGATGCTGGGCAAGACCAATCTCGACGAATTCGCCATGGGGTCCTCGAACGAGACCAGTTTCTTCGGCCCGGTGCTGAACCCCTGGCGCCGGGGTGCGGACGATTCCGGCCTGGTGCCGGGCGGCTCGTCGGGTGGCTCGGCCGCCATCGTGGCGGCCGGCGCCGCCACCTCGGCCATCGGCACCGACACCGGCGGCTCGATCCGCCAGCCCGCGGCGTTTACCGGCATCGTCGGCATGAAGCCCACCTATGGGCGCTGTTCGCGCTGGGGCATCGTGGCCTTTGCCTCGTCGCTCGACCAGGCCGGGCCGATGACGCGAAGCGTGCGCGACGCGGCCATCATGCTGGGTGCCATGGCGGGGTTCGACAGGAAAGATTCGACTTCCGCCCAAGTCGCCGTGCCCGACTTCGAGGCGGCCCTGACGGGCGACGTGCGCGGCCTCAAGATCGGCATCCCCAAGGAGTACCGTGTCGACGGCATGCCGGCCGAGATCGAGGCGCTGTGGCGCAAAGGCGTCGACTGGCTGGAAGCGGCCGGCGCCGAGATCGTCGAGATCGGGCTTCCCCACACCAAGTACGCGCTGCCGGCCTATTACATCGTGGCCCCGGCCGAGGCCTCGTCGAATCTCGCGCGCTACGACGGCGTGCGCTACGGCCTCAGGGAGGAGGGTGCCGAGCTCATCGACATGTACGAAAGCACCCGTGCGGCGGGCTTCGGGCCCGAGGTCCAGCGCCGCGTGCTGATCGGCACCTACGTGCTCTCGGCCGGCTACTACGACGCCTACTACATCAAGGCCCAGCAGGTGCGCGAGCTGATCGCGAGGGATTTCCGAACCGCCTTTGCCGAAGTCGACGCCATTCTTACGCCGACCACGCCCTACGAAGCTTTTGCCATTGGCGAGCGGGCCGACGATCCCATCGCCATGTACCTTAACGACGTGCTCACGGTGCCGGCCAATCTGGCCGGGCTGCCGGGAATCTCCGTGCCGGCGGCGCTTTCCGAGAACGGCTTGCCGCTGGGCCTGCAGGTGCTGGCCAAGGCCTTCGACGACGAAACCGTGTTCCGCGTCGCCGGCGTGCTGGAAGAGGCGGCCGATTTTCAGGCCCAGCCCGAACGCTGGTGGGAGGCCGACTGATGGCGGCACTCCTGCAGGGCGCCACGGGCGAGTGGGAGGTCGTCGTCGGCCTCGAGGTCCACGCCCAGGTGATATCCGAGGCCAAGCTTTTTTCCGGCGCCGCCACGGCCTTCGGCGCCGAGCCCAACAGCCAGGTCTCGCTGGTCGATGCCGCCATGCCGGGCATGCTGCCGGTGATCAACCGGCAATGCATCGCCCAGGCCGTGCGTAGCGGGCTGGGGCTCAAGGCCGAGATCAATCTCTTTTCCGTTTTTGACCGCAAAAACTATTTCTATCCCGACCTGCCGCAGGGCTATCAGATCTCGCAGTTCAAGCAGCCCATCGTCGGTGCGGGCAGCGTCAGCATCGAGGTCGACGGCGAGGTTCGCGAGATCGGCATCGAGCGCTTGCACCTGGAACAGGACGCCGGCAAGAGCCTGCATGACCAGCATCCCGATCTCACATACGTCGACCTCAACCGCTCCGGCGTGGCGCTGATGGAGATTGTGTCCGAGCCCGATATGCGCTCGGCCGAGGAAGCCGGGGCCTACGTGCGCAAGGTGCGGACCATCCTGCGCTATCTGGGCACTTGCGATGGCAACATGGAGCAGGGGTCATTGAGGGCCGACGTCAACGTCTCGGTGCGCCGTCCCGGCGACGAGCTGGGCACGCGCTGCGAGATCAAGAACGTGAACTCGGTGCGCTTCGTGCAACAAGCCATCGAATACGAAGCCAGGCGCCAGATCGAGGTCATCGAGGAGGGCGGCGAGATCGAACAGCAAACGCGTTTGTTCGATCCCGACCGCGGCATCACGCGCGCCATGCGTACCAAGGAAGAGGCGCACGATTACCGCTATTTCCCCGACCCGGACCTGTTGCCGCTGGAGCTGACGCAGGAATTCGTCGATGAAATCCGGGCCGCTTTGCCCGAGCTTCCGGACCAGAAAAAAAACCGTTTCATAACCGAGTTCGGCCTCTCCGAATACGACGCCGGCGTACTGGTGGCGGAAAAGGAGACGGCGGACTATTTCGAGGCGGCCGCCGAAGGGCGTGAGGCCAAGACGGTGGCCAACTGGGTCACGGGTACGCTTTTCAGCAGGCTCAACGAAAGCGGCACGGGAATCGAAACCTCTCCCGTGGCGCCCGCCGAGTTGGGCGGGCTGGTCGACCTCATCGCTGCCGGCACCATCTCGGGCCGCATCGCCAAGGAGGTCTTCGACGAAATGTTCGCCAGCGGCCGCCCGGCCGCCGAGATCGTCGCGGATAAGGGCCTCGAACAGGTCAGCGATTCGGACGCCATCGAGGCCATGATCGATGATGTGCTGGCCCGGAATGCCGACAAGGTCGCGGAATACCGCGCCGGCAAACACAAGCTGCTGGGATTTTTCGTCGGCCAGATCATGCAAGCCTCGCAAGGCAAGGCCAATCCGAAAGTGGTGAACGAGCTCTTGAAGGGAAAGCTCGAAGTCTGATTGTCTCGCCCTAAATCGCCTCCGCCGCGCTGCTCGTGCCGCTGCTGGCGCTGGCCGTTTCGGCCGCCTCGCCGGCGCCGCGCAAGGCCTGGCGGCGTTCTTCCAGGCCGGCGTCTTCGGGCACCGAGACCTCGACCTTGCGGCGCGCAATTTCGATGCCGTGGGCGGCGAAGGCGTTCTGGATGCGGTGGTAGGCCTCGCGGCGCAGCACGAATTGCTGGCGCGGCTTGCACATGAACTTGACCCGGATAATGAGCGCCGAATCGTCGTCGATGGCGAAGACGCCCTGGGATTTCAAGGGCTGGATGAGCTTGGGGCCGAGCTCGGGGTCGGCCAGCATTTCCTTGCCGATCTGTTTGACGATCTTCTTCACCGCCTTGGGATCGGTGTCGGCAGCGACGCGAATGGGCATCTTGTAGATGGTCCAGTCGCGGTTGTGGTTGGTGATCTGCTTGAGCTCGCCGAAGGGCAGCGTGATGACGGCGCCGCGGTGGTGGCGCAGCCTCAGCGAGCGCACCGAGATGGCCTCGACCTCGCCGCGGATCTTCTCGTCGACCTCGATGTACTCGCCCACCCGGAAGGCGTCGTCAACGAGAAAGAAGACCCCGGCGACGACGTCGCGCACCAGGGCCTGGGCGCCGAAGCCGATAGCCAGGCCGACGACGCCGGCACCGGCCAAGAGCGGCCCGATGTCGATGCCGATGGAGGAGAGCGCGATCATCGCCACCATCACGGCGATGACGATGAGGATGAACTTGCGGATCAGCGGCAACAGCGTCTGGGCCCGGGCTTCGGGGCCGGCGCTCCGCGTTAGCGCGGTCTCGATGAGCTGCCACACCAAGTAGGCCAGCAGCACCACTACGGCGATGTCGAAGGCCGCCTTCCAGACGGCTCCGGCACCGGGCGCGCCCAACAGCCGCAGCACGTCGAGACCCCAAAGTTCCAGCACAGCCAGGCCGATAAGGAAGCCCAGCGCCAGCCGCGAGCCGCGCCTGAGAACGCGGCTGTAGCGCTCGGCATTGCGGGCGATGGCCTCGCGGTCGACCTGTAGCGGCATCTCGGCGTCGCCCTCGTCGCCGGCCGCCATGACGATGGGTGTGTATTGGTCCACCAGCAGCGAATCGACCAGCCGCCCGATGGCCCGCGAGAGCCCGGAATCGAGCACCGGATAAAGCGCCACCAGGGCAACGCTGCCTACCGCCGGCCACAGCACCGAGTGGCCGCCGGTCAGCATGGCAATGCTCCAAAGCGTCGCCACCACGGCGATGTAGGCGGTCATGAAGAGATGCCAGTTGGCGGCCAGGGCGGCCTTCAGTTCGGCACCACGGGTGCCGGCTTCGACCTCGATCCCGGCGGCCAGAAGCTTGGCCAACGGCCGGTGCAACCGCCAGACCGTGTGCACCACCAGGCTCAGCACGATCAGGCCGCTGGCCAGCACCAGCACCAGATGCACGCCCAGCGGCGGCCCGCCTTGGACAATGAAAAAGGCGGTGGTCAGCCAGACCACGCTGGCGACAATGGCCAGGCGCACCAGGGGCCGGTGCAAGGCCAGCGCCAGGCCGTCGTCCAGGGCAATCAGCCGCAACGCTGCGGCCCGCGGCGCCAACAGGAAGCGCGAGGCCGCCTGCACGGCGAGAATCAGCAGGCCGGCCGTCAGGTAGCTGAAAGCAAAGGCCTGATCCAGGCTGCCGCGGTCGAAAATAAATGCCAGCAACACGGCGCCGCCCAGGCCATAGGCGGCGATGCCCAATAGATCCAGCAGCGCCCGCAGCGCCAGCCGGCTGGCACGCTCGAAAAGGTTGCCACCGTGGGCAGCCTCGAGATGCCGGCGAAAGCCCCCGGTGCCGCGCTGGGCCAAGGCGCGCAGCAGCAAGCCAAATCCCACGACCGCCAGTGTCGTCAGCGCCACCACCAGGAAATCGCCCTGCAGCCGGCCCAGGATGGCGGCCACCGTGGCCGGTGTTTGCGCCACACCGCCGCCAAGCAGGCCCAGGCGTTCGCGGATCTCCGAGACCCGGCCTTGCAAGTCCAAGCGCAGCTTGACCAGGACCACGCCCAGGCCGCTGAGGCCCCGCTCGGCCGCCGCCTCCTGGGCCCGCAACTCGTCGAGGCGGCGCAGCACCAGCAGGCGGGCCTGGCCGTCGCTCAGGCCGGCCACGAAATTCAGCGTTTGTTCGTTCGAGAGACCCTTGGGGAAGGCCAGCGCTGCCGGCCCCTTGCCGGTTGCCGCCGGCCGCGCTGCCCCCGGCGGCAACCGGCAAGGGGCCGGCGGCCTGAGCGAGGGACGGCAGGACCGCGAGCAGCAAAACGATCAATAGGCCGCGCATATGGCGTACTCCCGAGAAAGCCGCGAATGCGGCCTCCGCTATGCAATATATTGGCGGCTGTTGGCCCCGGGCGCTGTCACTGTTCGTTCAATTGTGTGTGAGGATGTCAGCCGAGAGAAGGAGGGCGCATGGACGGAGCATTGATCGACGCCGTCGGTACGCGGCACGAGCCCGCTTCCGACCCGCGTATCGTCTCGTTGGTGCCCAGCCTGACGGAGCTCTTGTTCGAGCTCGGGCTGGCCGAGGGGCTGGTCGGGCGCACGCACTATTGCGTCCACCCCAAAGCCGCCGTTGCGGCTGTGACCAGCGTCGGCGGCACCAAGAAGTTCAAGCTCGAGCGCTTGGTCCGGCTGGCGCCGAGCCACGTCGTCGTCAATGTCGACGAGAACGTGAAGGAGGAGATCGAAGCCATCCGCGAGGCGCTGCCGGAAGTCGCCGTCGTCGTCAGCCATCCGCTCGAGCCCACCGACAACCTCGGGCTTTATCGGCTGCTCGGCGGCATTTTCGGAGTACAGGAACGGGCGGAGGAGCTGTGCCGCCAACTCGAGGCGGCGCTCGAGGCGGTGGCGCGGGAGACCTGGCTGCAGAAATCGGTGCTCTATCTTATCTGGCGGGACCCCTGGATAACGGTTTCGCGCGATACCTACGCCTCGCGCCTGCTGGCGCTGGTGGGCTGGCGTACCCTGGGCCACGATGCGGACAGGCGCTATCCCGAGGTCAGCATCGACGCCGAGCTCTTGGCCCGGACCGACCTGGTGCTGCTGCCCAGCGAGCCCTTCGAATTCACGGCCGAGCATCGCGATGCCTTCGTGCGCGACCATCCGGCTGTGGCCCAGCCGCTGCTGCTCGATGGTGAAATGGTCTCGTGGTACGGCAGCCGGGCCATTCAAGGTGTCGAATACCTGGCGGCCTTGGCCAAGCGTTGTGGGGCGGGCTAAGCTGCGACCCTGTCGCCGATTCCCCGCACATAGGAAACCAAGCCATGATCGATCTCTATACCTGGCCCACGCCCAACGGCCACAAGATCCACATCATGCTCGAAGAGACCGGGCTTCTCTACAAGGTCATCGCCGTCAACATCGGGGCGGGCGAGCAGTTCGAGGCCGATTTCCTCAAGATCAGCCCCAACAACAAGATGCCGGCCCTGGTCGACCCGGACGGCCCCGACGGCCAGCCCATCTCGCTTTTCGAATCCGGTGCCATGCTGATCTATCTGGCCGAGAAGACCGGCCAGTTCCTGCCCAGCGATGCCCGCGGGCGCTACGAGGTGCTGTGCTGGCTGATGTTCCAGATGGGCGGCGTCGGTCCCATGCTGGGCCAGGCCCATCACTTCCGGGCCTACGCGCCGGAGCCAATCCCCTACGCCGTCGATCGCTACACCAACGAGGCCGGCAGGCTTTATGGCGTCATCGACAAACGGCTCGCGGACCGCGACTACCTGGCCGGCGACTATTCCATCGCCGACATGGCGACCATGCCCTGGCTGCGCAGCTACGAGCGCCAGGGCGTGGATATCGATGAATTTTCCAACCTCAAGCGCTGGTTTGACGCCATCAATGCCCGACCCGCCGTGCAGCGCGGGCTGGAGGTGCTGAAGGAGCACCAGCGCAAGCCCGGCGAACAGATCGACGACAAGGCGCGCGAGATCATGTTCGGCGCCGAGCAGTACAAGCGCCGCTGAAGCCGGCGGCCATGAGCCTGCTGGAAAGGGCCAGCGTGCGCCGGGTGCGGGACGCCCTGGCGGCGGCCGGTTGCGAGGCCCGGGTGATCGAGCTCGAGACCACCGCCCGCACCGCCCGCGATGCCGCCGAGAGCCTGGGCTGCGAGCTCGGCGCCATCGTCAAGTCGCTGTTGTTCGACATCGCCGGCCAGCCGGTGATGGCGCTGGTGGCCGGCGACCGCCAGTGCGACACCAAGCGGCTGCCGGCGGCGCTGGGCCTCGAAGGCAAGGCCAAACGGGCCGATGCCGATGCCGTGCGCAGCGCCACCGGCTTCTCCATCGGCGGCGTGGCGCCGCTGGCCCATGCCGAGCCCATCCCCATCGCCGTCGATGCCAGCCTGCGCCGCTTCGCCACCGTCTACGCCGCCGCCGGCCACCCCCACTGCGTTTTCGGCATCGCGCCGGAGGCCCTGATCGAGGTCAGCGGCGGCGTCGAGAGCAGCGAGATCGGGGTGGGGTAGGGGGCTTTATGTAGACCCTCACCGGGCGGTGGGGTCTTGTTTAGCCCCTCACCGGGCGGGCGCATCCGCGCCCTTGGCCTCCGCCCCCATTGGGGGGGCGGCTTAGCGACGCCGTCATAGTGTGTTTTCTTGCTGCTTGGTCTTGGTGCAACGGGATCGACCGCGACCCGCCGCCGCTGCGGCGCGCCCGCGCAGGCTGCGGGCCGAAGATCCGCCGCCGTGAGCGACAAAGAATCACTTCACCGGTCTCGAATGAGACCGATGAAGTGTGACCACCGTCACAACTAAAAAGAGAATTCCGTCAAGGAAGTTTTAAGAGTTAAAGGGCCATCATCGAAATGATTAAGGGGTACCCGGATTTGGTTCGGGCCGTCCGGACCGATCCTCCCCGCAGCAGGATGGAGGTCGTCATGGGGCAACTTGATCGTACCGAAACCCACCGTTGGCAGCGCGCCGCCGAGGAAGGCAGCGCCGACGCCCAGTTCCGTCTCGGTCTGGCCTACTCGATCGGCAAGGATGAGGCGCCGCTGGATTACGTGGTCGCCCACAAATGGCTCAACCTGGCGGCCCGGCAGGGCAGCGAGGAGGCTCGCATGCTGCGCGCCGAGGTCTCCGAGGTGATGGCCCGCGAGGACATCGCCACGGCCCAGCGCCTGGCCCGCGAGTGGATCGAAAGCCACTAGCTGAGACCCCAGCCCGGCAGGATCTGCCCGGGTTGTTGTAAGTTTGGCTGCCAGCTCGCTGGGCCGCCGGATTTTTTTGCCCTGATGAGCCAAAGACGACTCCGGCACGACGATCAGTCGCGCCCCACCGACGCTAGCGAATTTCAACTCGAATTGTCTTGTTCTGGGATGCTTGGAACGGCTTGTTCCAAGAGGTGTCGCTATTTGGGACGCTGCTTTTCCCTTTGCGGTCGCACGCCGGGTATCTCTCCGGGGCCGCCGAATTTTCGCCGGCTCAGGTGATCGCGGGCGGGCCCACCAGGGCGGCGGGCCGCGCTACTGCCGTGACTTCAGAGGCCACGCTTCAGGCACTCGGGCCGTTGGTACTGGCCGCTCTCAGGCCCTGCCAGGCCTCGCCGGTGGCGACCACGCAGGAAGTGCCGTTGGGCTGGGTCACCAGGATGGTCCAGGTCCCGCCCTTCGAGGCCAAAATCTCAAGCACGGCGCCACTGCTGGCCAGACCGAGCCCTACCGGGTTTTCCTGATAGCGGCCGTTGAGCTGCTCGAGGAACGAGGCCCGGTCGCTGCAAACGGTCTGAGACAGTGCTGGGGCACTGGCGGCCAGCGTCAGCACGGTCGTGGCTACTGCCAATGTTTTCCACATAACAACCTCCAATCGGCTTGGGGTTTCCAACCACTGTTACCAACCTTCCTAACCGGGCGTCGCAAACTCTATGCCAGGTGAGTCAACAAAGGGTTAAATCGGCACCCTAAAATTGTTAGCAATTCATTAAAATCCCATTGAAATTAAAGGGTTTTTTCTATGATCATAGATGGGAGCGAAGGATCCGGGTGTCGAGGGGCGCTGGCGCAATCGTGAGCAGGCCGCGAGAGGTAGGCAGAAATTGCCGCCGCCGTTGACAGCACGAAGGTAGCGCCGCTAGATAAGGGCCGCCTGGGCGCCCGCTTACCCCGGGTCCGGAGGGATGGCCGAGTGGCTGAAGGCGCTCCCCTGCTAAGGGAGTAAGGGTTAACGCCCTTCGTGGGTTCGAATCCCACTCCCTCCGCCAGTTTTTTGTATCAACCTATTGATAAACAATAATTTTTTCAGGTACGCCCTGCACCTACCCATAAAACAACCCATATGCCGCACAGCCCTTCTTACCGAAAATTGGCTGAAATTTGGCATCCTGGCGAACGG
>JASLXG010000010.1 GCA_030740435.1 Alphaproteobacteria bacterium
ATGCCGCCGGCGTCGGCCAGGGTCTCCATCATGTCGGCGACGAGGTGGCTCAGCGCGGTGGCGTTGGGCTCGATGGCGGGGTCGGCGACAGGCTCGGCGCGTTGGCTGAGAACCGGGTGGCCCATGCGGGCGATCTTGAGAATGGCCATGGGGGGAATATGGCGCTGCCGGGTGCTGCGGTAAAGCGAGCTGATTGGGGACACGTACCTTAACGCCCAAAAAAGGCGTTAAGGTACGTGTCCCCAATCAGCAAACGATTTGGCTTTTCTCAGGCTATCGCCTATGTTAGACAGCATCGCTGCAGACGCGGCAGCGTTCCCGTTCGTATGCAATTAGAGGAGATGAACCCTGGTTTCTGTAGTCGTTCGCGATAACAACGTCGACCAGGCCTTGCGCGCGCTCAAAAAGAAGATGCAGCGCGAAGGCATCTTCCGCGAGATGAAGCTTCGTAACTATTACGAAAAGCCTTCCGAGAAGCGGGCCCGCGAAAAGGCCGAGGCCATCCGCCGCGCCCGCAAGCTGGCGCGCAAGAAGGCCCAGCGCGAGGCTGGCTAGACCATCTCCGGGCGGCCCCGCGCCGCGCTTCGACCTTTAGCTCCATTGTTCGCGCCCGGCCTCGGCCGGGTCGTGGTTTTTTGTCGTCTGCAGACAAAAGAAAAGGGCCCATGGGGCCCTTTTCCGTAGGAATGCTTGGGCTCTCCGTCAGGCCAGGGCTTTGACGATGTTCTCGACCATCTTCTTGGCGTCGGAGAACAGCATCATGGTGTTGTCGGCGTAGAAGAGCTCGTTGTCGATGCCGGCGTAGCCGGGCGCCAGCGAGCGCTTGACGAAGAGGCAGGTCTGGGCTCGGTCGACGTCGAGGATGGGCATGCCGGCGATCGGGCTCGAGGGATCATGGGCCGCCGGGTTGGTGACGTCATTGGCGCCGATCACGAAAGCCACGTCGGTCGAGGCGAAGTCGGAGTTGATCTCCTCCAATTCTTGCACATCGTCATAAGGCACGTTGGCCTCGGCCAGCAGCACGTTCATGTGCCCCGGCATGCGCCCCGCCACCGGATGTACGGCATAGCGCACGCGCACGCCCTCGCTCTGCAGCAGATCGGCCATCTCGCGCACCGCATGCTGGGCCTGGGCCACCGCCATACCGTAGCCGGGCACGATGATCACGGAACCGGCGTTGCGCATGATGAAGGCGGCGTCGTCGGCACTGCCCGGTTTGACCGGCTTGTCGCCGCTGCTCTTCTGGCCGGCCACCGCGTCGCCGCCAAAGCCGCCCAGGATGACGCTGAAGAACGAGCGGTTCATGGCCTTGCACATGATGTAGCTCAAAATAGCACCTGACGATCCGACCAGGGCGCCGGTGATGATCAGGGCCGAGTTCTGCAAGGTGAAGCCGATACCGGCGGCGGCCCAACCGGAATAGGAGTTCAGCATCGAGATCACCACCGGCATGTCGGCACCGCCGATCGGGATGATGATCAAAAAGCCGATCAGGAAGGCGATGCCCGTCAACAGCCAGAACACCTCGGGCGACTGGTTGGAGACGAAGTAGGCGATCAGGCCGAGGATGGCGAGGCCGATGACGAGATTCAGGATATGCTGCCCGGGGAAGACCACCGGGTTCCCGGATACCAGCCCCTGCAGCTTGGCGAAGGCGACGATCGAGCCCGAGAAGGTGATGGCGCCGATGGCGCTGCCTAGCGTCATCTCGACCCGGCTGGCGGCAAAGATGTTGCCGGCCGCGTCGGCGATGCCGTAGGCCCCGGGGTTGTCCATGGCCGCCCCGGCCACCAGCACCGCGGCCAGGCCGACCAGGCTGTGGAAGGCGGCCACCAACTGGGGCATGGCCGACATCTCGATCTTCAGCGCCACCACGGTGCCGATGGCACCGCCGATGACCGCCGCGACCAGGATCCAGGTATACGAAACCACGCTGGGGTCGATCACCGTGACCACTACCGCGATGGTCATGCCGATGATGCCGAAGATGTTGCCCCGTCGTGCCGTATCGGGCGACGACAGCCCGCGCAGCGCCAGGATGAAGAGGACGGACGCGATCAGGTAGGCGAGGGCCGTGATGTTTGCTGACATCTTGCGTCCCCTTTACTTGCGCTTGAACATGCCCAGCATGCGCTGGGTGACGATGAAGCCGCCGAAAATGTTCACGGCGGCGAGACCGATGGCGATGATGCCGAGGATGCGGGCAGGGCTCATTTCGGCCGGCCCGGCGGCGATCAGGGCGCCGACGATGATGACGCTGGAGATGGCGTTGGTAACCGACATCAGCGGCGTATGCAGCGCCGGGGTGACGCTCCACACCACGTAATAGCCGACGAAGATGGCCAGCACGAAGATGGAGAGCTGGAAGACGAAGGGATCGATGGCAGCCATGGCTCAGTTTCCCTCCCCGGTCAGCGCCGGGTTGATGATGGCGCCGTCGCGGGTCAGCGCCGTGCCTTGGACGATCTCGTCCTCCCAGTCGATGGCGAGCTCCTTGCTCTCGTCGTCGATCAGGATGGTGACGAAGTTCAAGAGGTTCTTGGCGTAAAGCTGCGAGGCGTCGCCGGCGATGCGGCTGGGCCAGTTGTTATGGCCGACGATGCGCACGCCGCCGATCTCGACCACCTCGCCCGGTTGGGAGCCCTCGCAGTTGCCGCCCTGCTCGACGGCCAGGTCGACGATCACGGCGCCGGGCTTCATCTCGGCCACCATATCGGCGCTTATCAGGATCGGCGCCTGGCGGCCGGGTATCAGCGCCGTGCAGATGACGATGTCCTGCTTCTTCAGGTGCTCGCGCACCAGGGCCGCCTGCTTTTGCTTGTATTCGTCGGACATTTCCTTGGCGTAGCCGGCCGCCGTCTCGGCCTCGGCGAATTCCTCGTCCTCGACGGCGACGAAATTGGCGCCCAGCGATTCGACCTGTTCCTTGACCGCCGGCCGGACGTCGGTGGCGGTGACGATGGCGCCCAGCCGGCGCGCCGTGGCGATGGCCTGCAGTCCGGCCACGCCGGCCCCCATGACGAAGGTGCGGGCCGGCGCGATGGTGCCGGCGGCCGTCATCATCATGGGCAGCGCCCGGGGGTATTCAGCCGTGGCGTCGAGCACCGCCTTGTAGCCCGCCAGGTTCGATTGCGACGACAGCACGTCCATGTTCTGGGCCCGCGTGATGCGCGGCATCAACTCCATGGCGAAAGCGGTGACGCCGGCATCGGCGTAGGCCTGCACCTGGTCGCGGTTGGCGTGCGGCGAAAGCGTGGCGATCAACAGGGCGCCCTTTTTCATCTGCGCCAGCTCGTCCGGTCCGCCCTCGGCGGCGGTCAGCGGGCGCTGCACCTTGAAGACGATGTCGGCCTCGGCCAGTGCCGAAGCGGCGTCGGCGGCGATGTCGGCGCCGGCCTCGGCATAGACCTGGTCGGGAATCTGGGCGCCCGCGCCGGCGCCCGCCTCGACGCACACCTGGGCACCCAGGCCGAGCAGTTTCTTGACCGTGTCCGGCGTCGCCGCAACGCGTCTTTCGTGCGGCCGCCGTTCCTTGGGTATGGCGATTTTCATGTTTTCACCGGATTGCGTGTGTCGGGTCCTGAGCCGCCGGGGCGGCGCCGGGCCACGATCAGGATTCAGGCATGGCAAAGGCCCGCCCTGGGGGCCGGGCCGGTTGGGGAAGCAGTGCTCCGCCTAGAGCAGTGTCAGCGCCATCAGGATCAGAAGCAGGGCGATGGCGGCAGTGCCGAAGATGAAGAGGCGGCGAAAGCCTTGCCAGGTCCCCTGGTGCTGCGAAATATCCATGTTTCCTTGGGCCATGAGCGGCATGAACTCCAATTCCAGAGATGGCGTCCGTATAGCCCAACTGCGCCCCGCAGGCAACGGGGCAATATGTCGCAAGGGGGGAGCAACGCGGCGATTGCAGCGGATTTGGGCGAAATCGAAGCCCTATCGCGAAGCTTCGCCCGGGAACGACCCCCAACCCCAACGGTTGAACGGCTGCCAATTCGCGGCCATGCTGGGGCCGGCGGATTAGCATGAGCATCTGGACCACCATCATCGGCAGCGCCGCCGGCTTTGCGCTTGGCGGCCCCATCGGCGCCCTGGTCGGCGGCCTGGCCGGGCACGCCTATGGCCGCATGCGCGGCGACAGCGGCGAGAGCGACCAGAACGCCCAGCGCCAGGTCGCCTTCACCATCGGCGTCATCGCCCTGGGCGCCAAGATGGCCAAGGCCGACGGCGTGGTGACGCGCGACGAAGTGGAGGCCTTTCGCGAGGTCTTCCACGTGCCGTCGGCCGAGGTCAAGAACGTCGCCCGGGTGTTCGACCAGGCTAAGCAGGACTCACGCGGCTTCGAGGCCTACGCCCGGCAGCTCGGGGCGCTGTTTCACGACAACCCGGCGGTGCTCGAGGACTTGCTCGACGGGCTTTTCCACATCGCCAAGGCCGACAACGTCTACCACCCGGCCGAAGACCAGTTCCTCGGTGATGTGGCCGAGATCTTCGGCTTCAGCCAAGCCGAATTCGCGCGCATCCGGGCCGGCCACGTCGGCCCCGACCAGGCCGATCCCTATGCCATCCTGGGGGTGGATCGCGAGATCGCCGACGGCGAGCTCAAATCGCGCTACCGCAAGCTCATTCGCGAACACCACCCCGACACCCTGATCGCCCAGGGCGTACCGCAGGAATTCGTCGACATCGCCAACGAAAAGCTGGCCGTCATCAACGACGCCTACGATCGCATAGCCAAGGAACGGGGGCTCAACTGAGGGCCGGCGCTAGCCCGCATTTCTCACCGGGTCACGGGCAGCAAAGCCCCCAGGTGATGCGATCCGGAAGGAAAAGGTCGATGAGCGTAGTGGGACTACGCTCTTCGACCTTTTCCGTAGCGGGCGCGCGGTTGGGGGCGACCCTTCGGGCGGCGCAGGTTCGTCCCTTGTGGCGCCGACAGGATGCGTTGCGCTGCTTGCCCGATGTCCCACATCGCGCGGCGCAGCGCGCCTACCCTGTCGGCGCCACAGCACCGCGCAGGCCATGACCCGGCGAGAAATGCGGGCTAGCTGCCGGCCCGGGCCATGACGAGATCGCACCTGGCGCTGCTGATTGCCGCCAATCTGGTCTGGGGCGTCAACTTCGTCTACGCCAAGATCGGGGTCAGCCATTTCCCGCCGATCTTCTATTCCTCGCTGCGCTTTGTGCTCCTGTTCGCGCTGCTCTTTCCCTTCCTGCGCTGGGCCCGCGGCCAGATGCGCTGGATCTTCGGAATTTGTCTGAGCATGGGCGTGATTCACTTCACCCTTATGTTCACCGGCTTCGCCTGGGCCGACGACATCGGACCGCCGGCGGTTTTGGTGCAGCTCTCGGTGCCTTTCGCCACGGCTATCGCCATCGTCGTGCTGGGCGAGCGGCCCGACCGGCGCCAATTGAGCGGTATCGCGCTGTCGTTCGGCGGCGTCATGGTGATCGGCTTCGACCCTGTCGTCCTCGACTATCTCGACGCCGTGGTTCTGGTCGTACTGGGGGCTTTGGCGCTGGCCGTCTCGACCGTTCTGGTCAGGCGCATGCGCGGCATCAGCGTGCCCAACCTGCAAGCCTGGCTGGCGCTGATCAGCGCGCCCTCGTTGCTGGCGCTATCGCTGTTGCTGGAGCAGGGCCAGATGGTGGCGCTGACCAGCGCCCAGCCGCTGCACTGGGGCTCGGTGGCCTATACCGCCATCGGCTCGTCGCTGGTGGGGCACGGCATCATGTATTGGCTGCTCTTGCGCTACCCGGTCAGCACCATCATGCCCTACGGCGTGCTGACCAGTATCTTCGGCGTCTTTGCCGGCTGGCTGGTGCTCGACGACCAGATTACCGGGCGCATGATCGGGGGCGGGCTTTTGGTGTTGGCCGGGGTCATCGTCATTACCACGCGGCGGGCGGTCAAAGCGTAACTTGTCCTGGCCTTTGCCCCATGGTCTATATCTTTCCGCCATGCCTGAGATCCCGTCACCCAACTTCGACCAACGGCCGGCCGGCCGCGGCATCGATATGCTGGTGCTGCACTACACCGGCATGAAGACGGCACGGGCGGCGCTGGCCCGGATGTGCGATCCGGCGGCCCAGGTCAGCGCCCACTACCTGATCGACGAGGACGGCACCACGACCGCCCTGGTGGCCGAACAAAACCGTGCCTGGCACGCCGGCCGGGCCTGGTGGTGGGGCGAGAGCGATATCAACGGCTGCTCCATCGGCATCGAGCTGGTCAACCCGGGCCACGAGTTCGGCTACCGCGATTTCCCCCAGGACCAGATGGCGGCGCTGGAGGAACTGGCCGCCCGGATCATGGCCCGCCATGCCATCCCGCCCGAGCGCGTACTGGGCCATTCCGACGTGGCGCCGGGGCGGCGCCAGGATCCGGGCGAGCGTTTCGACTGGCAGCGCCTGGCGGCGGCCGGCATGGGGTTGTGGCCCGGCGCCGCCGGTTCCGTCGAGCTTTCGCCGCTGGGGCCGGGCGACAGCGGCATCGAGGTGGTGAGGCTGCAGACGGCGCTGGGCCGCTACGGCTGGCGCATCGATCCCAGCGGCGTCTTCAACAACCAGACCGAAACCGTCGTCAGGGCCTTCCAACGCCACTTTCGCCCGGGCCTGATCGACGGCCGGGTGGACGCCGAATCCTGGGGCCTGCTGGATGCCTTGCTGGCGCTCTTGGGGCCTTCGCCGCCAACTCAAGAGGCATCATGAAAATCACCGAAGTTTCCGTCCACGTGCTCGAAGCACCGCTTTCCGAGCCCTTTCATTGGTCCATCAACCGGGCCGAGGTGCGGGCCTCGGCGGTGGTCGAGATCGTTACCGAGAGCGGGCTTGCGGGTTTTGGCGAATGCCTCGGCCCGGCCCGCGCTTGCGCCGCCATGGTCGAGGCCTATGGGCCGCTGCTGCTGGGGGCCGATGCCCTGGCCAGCGAGCTGATTTGGCAGACGCTTTATGACCGCTTTCGCGATCAGGGCCAGAAGGGGGTGCCGATTGCCGCGCTTTCGGGCGTCGACATCGCGCTCTGGGACCTCAAGGGCAAGCACTTCGGGGCGCCGGTGCACCAGCTCATGGGCGGGCCGCTGCGCACCGACGTCGAAGCCTATGCCACCGGCACCTATCGCAAGGACCACGGCGATCCCTTCGATTACATCGTCGATGAGGTCAGGGGCTACGTCGCCGAGGGCTTTGCCGGGGTCAAGCTCAAGATCGGCTTCGAGGTAGCCGAGGACGCGGCGCTGATCCGCGCTGTGCGCCAGGCCATCGGACCCGACGTCAAGCTGATGCTGGACGCCAACCACGGCTACGATGTCATCGACGCCATCCGGCTCGGCCGCCTGGTCGAGGACTGCGATATCACCTGGTTCGAGGAACCGGTGGTGCCCGAGGACCTGGCCGGCTATGGCGAAATAAAGCGCGCCATCGCCATCCCGCTGGCCGGCGGCGAATGCGAATACACCAGATACGGTTTTCGCGAGGTGCTGGCCAGCCGGGCCATCGATATTTTGCAGCCCGACACCTGTGCCGCCGGCGGCCTCAGCGAATGCAAGAAGATTGCCGACATGGCCTGGGCCCACGGCGTGCGCTACGTGCCGCACGTCTGGGGCACCGCCATCGGCCTGGCCGCGGCCTTGCAACTGCTGGCCGTGCTGCCCCACAATCCGCCCGGTAATCGGCCGCTCGAGCCGATCCTCGAATTCGACCGCTCCGAGCACCCGGCCCGCCAGGCGGTGGTAATGGAGCCCATCGAGCACAGCGGTGGCCGGGTGCGGGTGCCGGAGGCCCCGGGGCTGGGCATCGAGATCGACCGGGCCGGGCTGGAACGATTCAAGGTCAATTGAAATCTAATGGAGAACGTCATGGGTAGTTACGCCGTTGTCGCCACCGTCGAGGTCAAGCCGGGCCAGCGGGACGAGGTCTTGAACGCCATGCGCGGCCATCGCGACCGCAGCCTCAAGGACGAGCCCGGCACCGAGCAGTTCGACCTGCTGGTGCCGCTCTATGACGAGAACAAGATCCTGATCTTCGAATGCTACGCCGACAAGGACGCCTTCAAGGCCCACGCCGGCGGTCCCAGCATGGCCCAGGTGGGTAAGGAGATCGATGGCTTGGTCGAGAGCATGACCGTCGAGCGCTGTAACGTAGACGGCGCTTGACGCCTCTTTTCGCCGGGCCTACTAATTCCCTGCGTCAGATGGCCGGATGGCCGCCTTCCGGTGTTGCCGGGGGGAGGAAAGTCCGGGCTCCGCGGAGACACGGTGCCGGGTAACGCCCGGCGGGGGCGACCCCAGGGAAAGTGCCACAGAAAGCAAACCGCCCGTAAGCCAGCCGCCCCAAGGGGTGCTGGCGCTTTGCGGGCAAGGGTGAAAGGGTGCGGTAAGAGCGCACCGCGTCGCCGGCAACGGCGATGGCAGGGCAAACCCCACCGGGAGCAAGACCGCATAGGGGCGGCGCGCCGCAAGGCAGGCGGGTCTTCGCGCCGGCCGCCCGGGTAGGTCGCGCGAGGCGTCCGGTAACGGACGTCCCAGATGAATGGCCATCGCCCGC
>JASLXG010000011.1 GCA_030740435.1 Alphaproteobacteria bacterium
ACCGACGTGACGGGCCAGGTGGCGCTGCCGGAAGGCACCGAGATGGTGATGCCGGGCGACAACGTGTCGATGGAGGTCGAGTTGATCTCGCCCATCGCCATGGACGAGGGCCTGCGCTTCGCCATCCGCGAGGGTGGCCGCACCGTGGGTGCCGGCGTCGTCGCCAGCATTATCGAGTGAGAGAGGCGTCGCTAGGAGTGTAGCTCAATTGGTAGAGCACCGGTCTCCAAAACCGGGGGTTGCGGGTTCGATCCCTGCCACTCCTGCCAGTTCCTGACGACGTGGATTCTGATGGCGTAGATCTTGAATGAGTACGGACTTATCGGCAGCCCATGGCCAAGACGACCCCAGGTGAATTCATTCGGCAGGTGCGGCAGGAAACTGCCAAGGTCACCTGGCCGACGCGCAAGGAGGCGGGCGTCACCACGGCGATGGTGTTCGTCATGGTGATCCTGGCGGCAACGTTCTTTTTCATCGTCGACCAGGTGCTGTCGTTGGGCGTGCGCTTGGTGCTCGGCCTGGGAGGTTAGCGAAGTATGGCCAGTCTTTGGTACATCGTGCACGCTTATTCGGGTTTCGAGCACAAAGTCGCGCAGTCGATCAACGAACAGGCCGTGAGCCATGGCATGGAGGAGCTTTTCGAAGAGGTTCTGGTGCCGGTCGAGGAGGTGGTCGAAGTGCGGCGGGGCCAGAAGGTCAGTGCCGAGCGCAAGTTTTTCCCGGGCTATGTGTTGGCCAAGATGGAGATGACGGACGAAAGCTACCATCTCGTCAAGAACACCCCCAAGGTGACGGGTTTCCTGGGCCCGGCCGGCAAGCCGACGCCGATCAGCGAGGCCGAGGCCGATCGTATCCTGCGCCAGGTGCAGGAAGGTATCGAGCGGCCCAAGCCTTCGGTGACCTTCGAGATCGGCGAACAGGTGCGGGTCTCGGACGGCCCCTTCACCTCGTTCAACGGCTATGTCGAGGATGTCGACGAGGAGCGGGCGCGGCTCAAGGTGGCGGTTTCGATCTTCGGCCGGGCGACGCCGGTGGAATTGGAGTATTCGCAGGTCGAGAAGGTTTGACCGCGAGGTTGTAAAGAGCGTGGCCGGCGGCAGCCGCCGCGGCCGATTGCGTGGGAGGCGGGCCATAGCCGTACCACGGCCCTGAGGCCGGGGAATTTTCCTGGGCCCTGAACAGGAGTTGAGATGGCGAAGAAGATAGACGGATTCATCAAGCTGCAGGTGCCGGCCGGCCAGGCCAACCCGTCGCCGCCCATCGGGCCGGCGCTGGGCCAGCGTGGCCTCAACATCATGGAATTCTGCAAGGCCTTCAATGCCGAGACCCAGGGTCTCGAGCAGGGCATGCCGATTCCCACCATCATCACGGTCTACGCCGACCGCTCGTTCAGCTACGAGACCAAGACGCCGCCGGCCTCGTTCTTCCTCAAGCGCGCCGCCGGCCTGGACAAGGCGGCCAGCGAGCCCGGCCGCGAGGTGGTGGGCCAGGTCAGCATGGCCCAGGTGCGCGAGATCGCCGAACAGAAAATGGTCGACCTCAACGCCCACGACATCGACCAGGCGGCCAAGATGATCGCCGGCTCGGCCCGCTCCATGGGCCTGGAAGTGGTGGAGTAGACTGATGGCAGGCAAAGGCAAACGCGGCCGGACGATTCGCGAGGACATCGACCGCCTGGCGGATTATCCGCTGGCGGAGGCCGTCAAGATGGTCAAGCAGCGAGCCCAGGCCAAGTTCGACGAGACCATCGAGGTGGCGGTCAACCTGGGTGTTGATCCGCGTCACGCCGATCAGATGGTGCGCGGCATGGTGCAGCTTCCCCACGGCACCGGCAAGTCGGTGCGGGTGGCGGTTTTCGCCAAGGAGCAAAAAGCCGACGAGGCCCGCGAGGCCGGTGCCGACTTGGTCGGCGCCGACGATTTGGCGGCCAAGGTGCAGGCCGGCGAGATCGAATTCGACCGCTGCGTGGCGACGCCCGACATGATGGCCGTGGTGGGCAAGCTGGGCAAGATCCTGGGGCCCCGCGGCCTCATGCCCAACCCAAAGCTGGGCACCGTCACCCCCGACGTCGCCGAGGCGGTTCGTGCGGCCAAGGGCGGTCAGGTGGAGTTTCGCGTCGAAAAAGCGGGCATCGTGCATGCCGGGGTAGGCAAGGCAAGTTTCAGCGAAGAGGCGCTGTTGGAGAACGTCAAGGCATTTGTCGGTGCCATCAGCAAGGCCAAACCGAGCGGTGCCAAAGGCACCTTCATGAAGCGTGTGGCGCTGAGCTCGACCATGGGGGCGGGCGTTCGGATCGACGTCGCCAGCATGAACGAGTAGCGCGCGAGTATCGGGCCCCGTGGGGCTCGAGATACTGAATTCCGCGGCCCCCCAATGGGGCGGCGGTAGGAAAGGCCGGCAGTTGTCCGACCTTTTCGACCTGTCCGAGACTGCAGGTGCCAACGGCTCCAAGGCGAGCCGGCGGCCTAAGGCGCGAAGCGCCTGCACAGACAGGGGATGACCGGAACGGAGGCCCGCGTTTGGGCCCGCCAGCCCGGTTCGTACCTCTGGGACGGGAGTGGCGGATGCGGCCGCGACCGGCCGGGTCCAAGGCGTAACCGGGACGATTGGGGCCTATGGGCCGCGGCGTCCCAAGATCGGAGACCGAGCAGTGGACCGAACGCAAAAGGAAGACGTGGTCCGGTCATTGAACCAGACCTTCCAGGACGCGGCGGCGGTCGTGGTCACCCATTACAGCGGCCTGACGGTGGCGGAGATCAACGATCTTCGCGTCCAGATGCGCCAGGCCGGTGCCAATTTCCGGGTGACCAAGAACCGGCTCGCACGTTTGGCTCTCGCCGACACACCCTATGCACCCTTGACGGACATGTTCACGGGCCCCACGGCGATCGCTTTCGCCGACGACGTGGTGGCTCCCGCCAAGGTGGCCGTGAACTTTGCCAAGGGGAACGAAAAGCTGATCGTTCTCGGCGGTGCCATGGGCCAGACGCTGCTCGATGCCGACGGCGTCAAGGGTCTGGCCTCGCTGCCCTCGCTGGACGAGTTGCGGGGCAAGATCGTCGGCCTGATTCAGGCCCCGGCGACCAAGGTGGCGGGCGTGCTGCAGGCCCCGGCCGGCCAACTGGCCCGGGTCATCCGCGCGCATGCAGAAAAGGCTGAGGCGGCGTAGGCCAAGTGGCCAGCGAATCCCCAATCCAGAGATACCAAACGAGGAGTTGAAGAGAAATGGCTGATATCGAAAAAATTGCCGCGGACCTGTCGCAGTTGACGGTCATGGAGGCGACCGAGCTGGCGACGCTGCTGGAAGAGAAGTGGGGCGTCTCGGCGGCCGCACCGGTGGCCGTGGCCGTGGCTGGCGCTGGCGGCGAGGCCGAAGCGGCCGAGGAGCAGGACAGCTTCGACGTCGTGCTGACGTCCTTCGGCGAAAAGAAAATCAACGTGATCAAAGAGGTGCGGGCGATGACCGGCCTCGGTCTCAAGGAGGCCAAGGATCTCGTCGAAGGCGTGCCCAACGCGGTCAAGGAGGGCGTCAACAAGCAGGAGGCCGAAGAGGTCAAGGCCACGCTCGAGGGGGCCGGCGCCAGCGTCGAGCTGAAATAGCCGGGGTCAGGGCGGCGGGCGGCGCGGCGGCCAAGCCGTTCGCCGCCAAGTGACTGCGTTAAGAGGTGATGCGACGGACGTCGCGATATGACGAGGTAGAGCATGAACACGGCACTTTCCTTTACCGGCCGCAAGCGGGTTCGCAAGGATTTCGGACGGATTCCCACGATCGCCACGATGCCCAATCTGATCGAGGTGCAGAAGAATTCATACGAACACTTCTTGCAAAAGGGCTTGGGTCCCGACGAGCGTCCGGATTCAGGCCTGCAGGCCGGGTTCAAGTCGGTCTTCCCGATTTCCGATTTTTCCGAATCCTCTTCGCTGGAATTCGTCAAGTACGAGCTCGAGCCTCCCAAGTACGACGTCGAGGAGTGCCGGCAGCGCGGCATGACCTTTGCCGCGCCGCTCAAGGTGACGCTGCGTCTGATCGTTTTCGAGGTCGATCCCGACACCGGTTCCAAGTCGGTGCTCGATATCAAGGAACAAGACGTCTACATGGGCGACATGCCGTTGATGACCGACAGCGGCACCTTCGTGGTCAACGGCACCGAGCGCGTGATCGTCAGCCAGATGCATCGCTCGCCCGGCGTCTTCTTCGATCACGACAAGGGCAAGACCCATTCCTCGGGCAAGTTCCTCTTCGCCGCCCGCATCATCCCCTATCGCGGCAGTTGGCTCGACTTCGAGTTCGACGCCAAGGACATCGTCTACGTGCGTATCGACCGGCGCCGCAAGCTGCCGGTGACGACGCTGCTGTTCGCCTTGGGCATGAGTGCCGAGGAGATTTTGGAGCACTTCTATCGCACCGTCGGATTCAAGTGGGACAAGAAGCGTAGCGGCTGGCGCACGCCCTTCGATCTCGATCGGCTGCGCGGCCTCAAGCTGATCCACGATCTGGTCAACGCCGCCGATGGCAAGGTGGTGGCCGAGGCCGGCACCAAGATGACGCCGCGCTTGGGCCGCAAGCTCAAGGAAAAGGGCGTCAAGGAGCAACTGGTCTCCTCCGAGGAGCTGCTCGGCCGCTACGTCGCTGTCGACATCATCAACGAGAAAACCGGCGAGATCTATGTCGAGGCCGGCGAGGAATTGCAGCAGGAGAAAGACAAAGACAACATCGCCATCCTCGAAGAGGCCGGTGTCGCCGTCATTCCCACGCTCGACATCGACCACGTCAACATCGGCCCCTACATGCGCAACACCATGGCGCTCGACAAGAACACCGCCTACGAAAAGGCGCTGGTCGAGATTTACCGCGTCATGCGTCCAGGCGAGCCGCCGACGTTGGAGACCGCGGAGGCGCTCTTCAAAAGCCTCTTTTTCGACAACGAACGTTACGACCTGTCGGCCGTGGGAAGGGTCAAGATCAGCGCCCGCCTGGGGCTCGATGGCGATGATTCGCTGCGCACGCTGAGGCGCGAGGACATCCTGGCGGTGATCAAGACCCTGGTCGAGCTCAAGGACGGCCACGGCGACATCGACGACATCGACCATCTGGGCAACCGTCGGGTGCGCTCGGTCGGCGAATTGATGGAAAACCAGTACCGGGTGGGGCTCTTGCGCATGGAGCGCGCCATCCGCGAGCGTATGAGTTCGGTCGAAATCGACACCGTCATGCCGCACGACCTGATCAACGCCAAGCCGGCGGCGGCGGCGGTGCGTGAATTCTTCGGCTCCTCCCAGCTCAGCCAGTTCATGGACCAGACCAACCCGCTCTCGGAAATCACTCACAAGCGCCGGCTCTCGGCGCTGGGGCCGGGCGGTCTGACGCGCGAGCGCGCCGGCTTCGAGGTGCGCGACGTCCACCCCACGCACTATGGCCGCATCTGCCCCATCGAGACGCCCGAGGGGCCCAACATCGGGCTCATCAACAGTCTTGCTACCTACGCCCGCGTCAACAAGTACGGCTTCATCGAGAGTCCCTACCGCCAGGTCGCCGGTGGCAAGCTGACGGCCGAGGTGACCTATCTCTCGGCCATGGAGGAAGGCAAGTACATCATCGCCCAGGCCAACGCCACGATCGACGCCCGCGACCGCCTGACCGACGATCTGGTGAGCTGCCGCCAGGCCGGCGATTTCATCGTCACGCCGCCCGAGAACGTTGAATACATCGACGTCTCGCCCAAGCAACTGGTTTCGGTGGCGGCGGCGCTCATTCCCTTCCTCGAGAACGACGACGCCAACCGGGCGCTGATGGGCTCGAACATGCAGCGCCAGGCGGTACCGTTGCTGCAGCCCGAGGCGCCGTTGGTGGGTACCGGCATGGAAGAGGTGGTGGCCCGCGATTCCGGCGTCACCATCGTGGCCCGGCGCTCAGGGATAGTCGAACAGGTCGATGCCCACCGCATCGTCGTCCGCGCCACCGAGGAGACCGATCTTTCGCGCTCCGGCGTCGACATCTACAACCTGCTGAAGTTCCAGCGCTCGAACCAGAACACCTGCATCAACCAGCGCCCCCTGGTCAAGGTGGGCGACGAGGTGCGGTCCGGTGACATCATCGGCGACGGTCCCTCGACCGATCTCGGCGAGCTGGCGCTGGGGCGCAACGTGCTGGTCGCCTTCATGCCTTGGGGCGGCTACAACTTCGAGGATTCCATCCTGATTTCGGAACGCATCGTGCGGGACGACGTCTTCACCTCGATCCACATCGACGAATTCGAGGTCATGGCGCGCGACACCAAGCTGGGCCAGGAGGAGATCACCCGCGACATCCCCAACGTCGGCGAAGAGGCGCTGAAGAACCTCGACGAGGCCGGCATCGTCTACATCGGCGCCGAGGTCCATCCCGGTGACATTTTGGTCGGCAAGATCACGCCCAAGGGCGAATCGCCGATGACGCCGGAAGAGAAGCTGTTGCGCGCCATCTTCGGCGAAAAGGCCTCGGACGTGCGCGACACCTCGCTCAAGCTGCCGCCCGGCGTCGCCGGCACGGTGGTCGAGGTGCGCGTCTTTTCACGCTATGGCGTCGACAAGGACGAGCGTGCCCTGGCCATCGAGCGCGACGAGATCGAACGCCTGGCCAAGGACCGCGACGACGAGTTCGAGATCCTCGAGCGCAACACCTTCGATCGGCTGAAATCGCTGCTCATGGGCTGCTTGATCGTATCCGCGCCCAAGGGCATAAAAACCGGCGGCAAGATCAGCGAGGCCGTGCTGGCCGACATGAGCCACGGCCAATGGTGGCGGATCGGCCTCAAGGACGCCCGCGCCATGGCCGACATCGAGCAACTCAACAAGCAGTTCCAGGACGCCCGGGCGCATCTCATGGCGCGCTTCGAGAACAAGGTCGAGAAGCTGCAGGGCGGTGACGAACTGCCGCCCGGCGTGATGAAGATGGTCAAGGTCTTCGTGGCCGTGAAGCGCAAGCTGCAGCCCGGCGACAAGATGGCCGGACGCCATGGCAACAAGGGTGTGATCTCGAAGATCGTGCCCATCGAGGACATGCCGCATCTGGAAGAGGGCGGCAGCGTCGATATCGTGCTCAACCCGCTCGGCGTGCCGTCGCGCATGAACGTGGGCCAGATCCTCGAGACCCATTTGGGCTGGGCCTGTGCCGGCCTGGGCCGCCAGATCGGCGAGGTGCTCGACAAGGTGCAGGCCGGCGGCAAGGTTGCCGATCTCAAGAAAACCCTCAAGGGAGTCTACGGCAAGCCGATCTTCGACGGTCTGATCGCCGATCTCGACGACCGCGAGGTGGTGGAGTTGGGCGGCAATCTGAGCACCGGCATCCCGGTGGCGACGCCGGTATTCGACGGTGCCAACGAGGCCCAGATCGTCGAAATGCTGGAGCAGGCCGGTCTCGACGCTTCGGGCCAGGTGACGCTCATCGACGGCCGCACCGGCGAGACCTTCGACCGCAAGATCACGGTGGGCTACATCTACATGCTGAAATTGCACCATCTGGTCGACGACAAGATCCACGCCCGCTCGATCGGCCCTTACAGCCTGGTCACCCAGCAGCCGCTGGGCGGCAAGGCGCAGTTCGGCGGCCAGCGCTTCGGCGAGATGGAGGTCTGGGCATTGCAGGCTTACGGCGCCGCCTACACGCTACGCGAGATGCTTACCGTCAAGTCCGACGACGTCGCCGGCCGTACCAAGGTTTACGAATCCATCGTGCGCGGCGACGATACCTTCGAAGCCGGCATTCCCGAATCCTTCAACGTGCTCGTCAAGGAGCTCAAGGCACTGTGCCTCAACGTCGAACTCGGCCAACACGAGTTCTGAGTGCTCACACGCCCGGCCCCGAGACCCTGTGCCTCGAGACCCTGAGCGAGTAGCAAGGAGAACGCGAAGATGAATGAATTGATGAAGATCTTCGGCCAGGTCAGCGCCGCCCAGAGCTTCGATCAGATCAAGATCGGCATCGCCAGCCCCGAACGCATCCGGTCGTGGTCGTTCGGCGAGATCAAGAAGCCGGAGACCATCAATTACCGCACCTTCAAACCGGAACGCGACGGCCTCTTCTGCGCCCGCATCTTCGGTCCCATCAAGGACTACGAATGCCTTTGCGGCAAGTACAAGCGCATGAAGTATCGCGGCATCACCTGCGAGAAGTGCGGCGTCGAGGTGACGTTGTCGAACGTGCGGCGCGAGCGCATGGGCCACATCGAGCTGGCCTCGCCGGTGGCCCACATCTGGTTCCTGAAATCGCTGCCCAGCCGCATCGGGCTGCTGCTCGACATGACGCTCAAGGATCTCGAACGCGTGCTCTACTTCGAGAGCTTCATCGTCATCGAGCCGGGTCTGACGCCGCTCAAGGGGCGGCAGATCCTGGGCGAAGAACAGTACATGCTGGCCCAGGACGAGTACGGCGAGGACGCCTTCACCGCCGGCATCGGGGCCGAAGCGGTGCGCGCCATCCTCGAGCAGCTCGACCTCGAGGCCGAGCGCGACGCGGTGCGCACCGAACTGGCCGAGACGACCTCGACGGTCAAGCCCAAGAAGCTGGTGAAAAGGCTCAAGCTGATCGAGAGCTTCATTCATTCGGGCAACCGGCCGGAGTGGATGATCCTTACCGTCATCCCGGTGATTCCGCCCGATCTGAGGCCTCTGGTGCCGCTCGACGGGGGGCGCTTCGCGACCTCGGATCTGAATGATCTCTACCGCCGGGTGATCAACCGCAACAACCGGCTCAAGCGCCTGATCGAGCTTTTGGCGCCCGACATCATCGTGCGCAACGAAAAGCGCATGTTGCAGGAATCCGTAGACGCGCTGTTCGACAACGGGCGGCGCGGCCGGGTCATCACCGGGGCCAACAAGCGGCCGCTGAAATCGCTCAGTGACATGCTCAAGGGCAAGCAGGGGCGCTTCCGCCAGAACCTGCTGGGCAAGCGGGTCGATTATTCCGGCCGCTCGGTCATCGTCGTCGGTCCCGAGCTCAAGCTGCAGCAGTGCGGCCTGCCCAAGAAGATGGCGCTGGAGCTCTTCAAGCCCTTCATCTATTCCAAGCTCGAGCTGCGCGGCATGGCGGCCACCATCAAGATGGCCAAGAAATTGGTGGAGAAGGAGCGTCCCGAGGTCTGGGACATCCTCGACGAAGTGATCCGCGAACATCCGGTGCTGCTCAACCGGGCGCCGACGCTGCATCGCCTCGGCATCCAGGCCTTCGAACCGGTGCTCATCGAGGGCAAGGCGATCCAGCTCCATCCCCTGGTCTGCGCCGCCTTCAACGCCGATTTCGACGGCGACCAGATGGCCGTGCACGTGCCGCTCTCGCTGGAGGCCCAGCTCGAGGCGCGGGTGCTGATGATGTCGACCAACAACATTCTCGGCCCGGCCAACGGCAAGCCCATCATCGTGCCCTCGCAGGACATGGTGCTGGGGCTCTACTACATGACCATCGAGCGTGAGGGCGAGCTCGGTGAGGATGCCGTGTTCGGCTCGGTGGCCGAAATCCAGCAGGCGCTGGACAACAATGCCCTGACCGTGCATGCGCGCATCCATTGCCGCTACCGCGGAGTCGACGAGAACGGCGACGAGATCTACCTGCGGGTCCAGTCGACGCCCGGCCGCATGTTGCTCTCCGAGGTCTTGCCGCGCCATCCCAAGGTGCCCTTCGAGCTCATCAACCAGCAGCTTTCGAAGACCGAGATCTCGACGCTCATCGACTTCGTCTATCGCCATTGCGGCCAGAAGGAGACGGTCATCTTCGCCGACCGCATCATGGCCATGGGCTTCGACTTCGCCTGCCGGGCCGGCATTTCCTTCGGCAAGGACGACATGGTCATCCCCGAGGTCAAGGGCGCGCTGGTCAACGAGACCCACGAACTGGTCAAGGAATACGAGCAGCAATACGTCGACGGCTTGATCACCCAGGGCGAGAAGTACAACAAGGTGGTCGACGCCTGGGCCCAGTGCACCGAGCGGGTGGCCGACGAGATGATGAAGGGCATCGCCGAGATCAAGAACCGCACCGATCCCAAGAGCGGCCAGAACCTGCCGGTCAACTCGATCTTCATGATGGCCGATTCCGGGGCCCGTGGCTCGGCCGCTCAGATGAAACAACTGGCCGGCATGCGCGGCCTGATGGCCAAGCCCTCGGGCGAAATCATCGAGACTCCGATCATCTCCAACTTCAAGGAAGGCCTGAGTGTGCTCGAGTACTTCAACTCGACCCACGGTGCCCGCAAGGGCCTGGCCGACACGGCGCTGAAGACCGCCAACTCGGGATACTTGACGCGGCGTTTGGTGGACGTGGCCCAGGACTGCACCATCGTCGAGGAGAACTGCGGCACCAAAGAGGGCTTGACCGTGCGTGAGGTGCTCGAGGGCGGCGAGGTTGTGGTCGGCATCGGCGAGCGCGTGCTCGGCCGCTGCGCCTCGGTCGATCTCAAGGATCCGCTCAACGGCGATGTCCTGATCAAGGCCGGCGAGATGATCGAGGAGGACGACATCGACCTCGTCGAGCGCTCGGGCGTCGACAGCGTCGGCATCCGCTCGGTGCTGACCTGCGAGAGCGACAACGGCGTCTGCGGCCGCTGTTACGGCCGCGATCTGGCGCGCGGAACGCGGGTCAACATCGGCGAGGCCATCGGCGTCATCGCCGCCCAGTCGATCGGCGAGCCGGGCACCCAGTTGACCATGCGCACCTTCCACATCGGCGGCACCGCCCAGCTGGCGGAGATATCCAGCGTCGAGTCCAACTCCGACGGTACCATCAAGGTGCATAACCGCAACGTGGTCGAGGATTCGGCCGGCCGCCTGGTCGTCATGGGCCGCAATACCGAGGTCGTGGTGGTCGACGAGAACGGCCGCGAGCGGGCCCGCCACAAATTGCCCTACGGCGCCTGGCTCAAGTTCGACGACGGCGGCGAAATAAAAAAGGGCGCCGTCATTGCCGAGTGGGACCCCTACACCATCCCCATCATCACCGAACAGGCCGGGGTCGCCACCTATCGCGACCTGGTCGATGCCGTTTCGCTGCGCGAGTTGGTCGACGAGGCCACCGGCATCGCCAACAAGGTGGTGGTCGATTGGCGCCAGCAACCCAAGGGCAGCGAGTTGCGCCCGCGCATCACCCTGCGCAGCGAAAAGGGCGAGGTGGTGAAGTTGGCCAACGACCTGGAGGCCCGCTATTTCCTCTCGGTCGACGCCATCCTCAGCGTCGAGGACGGCACCTCGGTGGATGCCGGCGACGTGCTGGCACGCATCCCGCGTGAATCGACCAAGACCCGCGACATCACTGGTGGCTTGCCTCGGGTGGCCGAGCTTTTCGAGGCCCGCAAACCCAAGGATCACGCCATTATCGCTGATTTCGATGGCCGCATCGAATTCGGCCGCGACTACAAGGCCAAGCGCCGCCTGGTGCTCAAGCCCGACGACGAATCCCTCGATCAGGAAGAGTATCTCATCCCCAAGGGCAAGCACATCAGCGTCAAGGAGGGCGATTGGGTGGAGAAGGGCGAGCCGCTGCTGGACGGCAACCCGGTGCCGCACGACATCCTGCGCGTGCTCGGCGTCGAGGCCCTGGCCGCCTACCTGGTCTATGAGATCCAGGAGGTCTACCGGCTGCAGGGCGTGCGCATCAACGACAAGCACATCGAAGTCATCGTGCGTCAGATGCTGCAAAAGGTCGAGGTGCTCGATCCCGGCGAGACGACGCTGCTGCTGGGTGAACAAGTCGATCGCATCGAGTTCGACGAGGCCAACGAGCGGGCCGCCGACGAAGGCCTCAAGATCGCCACGGCGCTGCCGGTGTTGCAGGGCATCACCAAGGCCAGCCTGCAGACGCGTTCCTTCATCTCCGCCGCCTCGTTCCAGGAAACCACGCGCGTGCTCACCGAGGCCGCGGTTTCGGGCCGTGTCGACGGTCTCAACGGTTTGAAGGAGAACGTCATCGTCGGCCGCCTGATTCCGGCTGGCACCGGCGCCGCCATCAATCGCATCAAGCAGGTGGCGGTCCAGCGTGACCGCGAATACACCGAGCAGCTCGAAGCCGAGGAGGCCAAGGCGGCAGCCGAACTGGCGGCGGCCGAGGAGCAGGCGGCCCAACTGGCGGCGGCCGAGGAAGCGGGGGCATCGACAGCCGAGGCCGATGGCGCTTCGGCGGCCGAATAGGGGAGTTCAGGTTTGCTCCCGGCTGGCCAGGCGGTGCTTTTTCCCGGCAACATTGTTGCGCTCCGCCGGGACCCCGGCTAAGGTCGTTGCCAAGAGCTTGTAGCGGCCCCGCGTGAAGCCAGCGAAAGCGTTGAAAACGGGCGGTTTTCAGCGCCGTTTGGGCTTGACGCCTGGGGGGCGTCTCCTTATAGTGCGCGCTCCTCGGACGCCGGTGGTAGGCGGTACCGTCTAGACGCGGCGCTCGAACTTTAGGTTAAAGGCGACATTCTAAGCCTTGCGGGTGGGCGAAAAGCACTCGTTGGCGAGCCAAGCGCCATGGCTTGCCTCTGTTTTGTGCCCAGCAAGCGGTTGGGCGCGGCAACTGGCAACGGAACCGGGCGGAATTTAGGGCGGAATTAGGGCGGAAGCAGGGCGGACACAACAAGATGCCGACAATCAATCAACTTATTCGCAAACCGCGCAAGCGCCCGGTGTCGCACAACAAAGTGCCGGCCATGGAGGGCTGCCCGCAAAAGCGTGGCGTCTGCACCCGGGTCTACACGACGACCCCGAAAAAGCCCAATTCGGCCTTGCGCAAAGTGGCCCGCGTGCGCCTGACCAACGGCTTCGAGGTGACCTCCTACATTCCCGGCGAAGGTCACAACCTGCAGGAACACTCCGTGGTGATGATCCGCGGCGGCCGGGTCAAGGACCTGCCGGGCGTGCGTTATCATGTCATCCGCGGCGTGCTCGATACCCAGGGCGTGGGGGACCGCCGCCAGCGCCGTTCGAAATACGGCGCCAAACGGCCCAAGTAGCGAGAACCCTCATGTCCCGACGCCACGCAGCCGAAAAACGCGACGTTCTGCCCGATGCCAAATATGGCGATCAGGTGCTTACCAAATTCATGAATTCGCTGATGCTGAACGGCAAGAAGTCGCTGGCCGAAAGCATCGTCTATGGCGCCTTCGACCAGATCCAGAGCCGCACCAGCCAGGAACCGCTGGGCGTCTTCCACGAGGCCCTGGGCAACATCAAGCCGCAGCTCGAGGTGCGTTCGCGCCGCGTCGGCGGCGCCACCTACCAGGTGCCCACCGAGGTGCGCACCGATCGGCGCCAGGCCCTGGCCATCCGCTGGCTCATCGAGGCGGCGCGCAAGCGCTCCGAGAACACCATGACCGAACGCCTTTCGGGCGAACTCCTCGACGCTGCCAATGGCCGCGGGGCGGCTGTCAAGAAGCGTGAGGACACCCACCGCATGGCCGAGGCCAACCGGGCCTTTTCGCACTACCGCTGGTAGGCGGCGCAGTTTTTTTGGGATTCGCGACAATGTCACGCACGACGCCGCTCGATCATTACCGCAATATCGGCATCATGGCTCACATCGATGCCGGCAAGACGACGACGACCGAGCGCATCCTCTATTACACCGGTCGCTCCCACAAGATCGGCGAGGTCCACGACGGTGCCGCCGTGATGGATTGGATGGAGCAGGAACAGGAGCGCGGCATCACCATCACCTCGGCCGCCACCACCTGCTTCTGGCGCGACCACCGCATCAACATCATCGACACGCCGGGCCACGTCGATTTCACCATCGAGGTCGAGCGCAGCCTGCGCGTGCTTGACGGCGCCGTTGCCGTCTTCGATTCGGTGGCCGGCGTCGAGCCCCAGACCGAAACCGTGTGGCGCCAGGCCGACAAGTACGGTGTGCCGCGCATTTGCTTCATCAACAAGATGGACCGCGTCGGTGCCGACTTCGAGCGTTGCGTCGACATGGTGCGCGAGCGCCTCGGCGCCAAGCCGCTGGTGCTGCAACTGCCCATCGGCAGCGAGGCCGAATTCGCCGGCATCGTCGATCTGGTGCGCATGAAGGCGGTGCTCTGGAAGGAAGAGACTCTGGGCGCCGAATTCTACGACGCCGACATCCCGGCCGAGCTCGGCGATCAGGCCCAGGCCTTGCACGAGGTGCTGGTCGAGGTCGCGGTGGAACTCGACGACAGCGTCATGGAAAGTTATCTCGAGGGCCAGGAGCCGGACCCGGACACGCTCAGGCGTTGCATCCGGCTGGGCACCATCTCGGGTGCCTTCGTGCCGGTCTTCTGTGGCTCGGCCTTCAAGAACAAGGGCGTCCAGCCGCTGTTGGACGCCCTTATCGATTATTTGCCGGCGCCCACCGACGTGCCCGCCGTCAAGGGCCTGAGCGCCGACGACGACAGCGCGATCGTGCGCCAGTCCGACGACGACGAGCCCTTCTCCGGCCTGGCCTTCAAGGTCATGACCGATCCCTTCGTCGGCAGCCTGACTTTCGTGCGCATCTATTCCGGCGTCGTCGACTCGGGCTCCAGCGTGCTCAACCCGGTCAAGGGCAAGCGCGAACGTGTCGGGCGCATGCTGCTGATGCATGCCAATTCGCGCGAGGACATCAAGCAGGCCCGGGCCGGCGACATCGTCGCCATTGCCGGCCTCAAGCAGACCACCACCGGCGAAACGCTGTGTGACGCCAAATCGGCGGTGGTGCTCGAGCGCATGGAATTTCCCGACCCGGTGATCGAGATCGCCGTCGAGCCGCGCACCAAGAACGACCAGGAAAAGATGGGCGTGGCGCTGAGCCGGCTGGCCGACGAGGACCCCTCGTTCCGGGTGACCTCGGACGCCGAGAGCGGCCAGACCATCATCAAGGGCATGGGCGAGCTGCACCTCGAGATCATCGTCGACCGGCTCAAGCGCGAATTCAAGGTGGACGCCAATATCGGCGCCCCCCAGGTGGCCTACCGTGAGACCATCACCAAAGCCCGCGAAATCGACTATACCCACAAGAAGCAGACCGGCGGCGCCGGCCAGTTCGCCCGCGTCAAGATACTCTTCGAGCCGCTGCCCGCCGGTTCCGGATACGAGTTCGAAAAGGCCGTGGTCGGCGGCTCGGTGCCCAGGGAATACATTCCCGGCGTCGGCAAGGGCATCGGCGAGGTGGCCTCGGGCGGCCTGCTGGCCGGTTTCCCGTTGATCGATTTCAAGGCGACGCTGGTCGACGGGGCGCATCACGACGTAGACAGTTCGGTCATGGCCTTCGAGATCGCGGCCCGATCGGCACTGCGCGAGGCGGCACCGGGCCTTGGCCTCAAGTTGCTCGAACCCTTGATGGGTGTCGAGGTAGTGACGCCGGAGGATTACATGGGCGACGTCATCGGCGACCTCAATTCGCGCCGTGGTCACGTCACGGCCACCGAGAGCAGTGCCAACGCGGTGACGATTACCGCCCAGGTGCCGCTGGCCAACATGTTCGGTTACGTCAATACGCTGCGCTCGATGACCCAAGGTCGGGCGCAGTTTCATATGACCTTCGATCATTACGAGCAGGTGCCGCAGGCGGTATCGGAAGATTTGCGGGCCAAGTTGGCCTAGGGAACGGCGACCGAGTTACGGAGAGCGAGATCATGGCGAAGGCGAAGTTCAAGCGGACCAAACCGCACTGCAACATCGGCACCATCGGCCACGTCGATCACGGCAAGACGACGCTGACGGCGGCGATCACCAAGATTCTGGCGGAATCGGGT